>NZ_QUCY01000004.1:32179-113607 GCF_003474385.1 Eggerthella sp. AM16-19 | reverse complement strand
AACCTGGATAGGAGAATCTGAACCCCCATCAACTTTACGCCGTCGAAAGAGTTGCCGCCATTTGACAATGTATCAACTGCGCCCTACTCTTTCGAACGGAGTAAAAGTAATAGGGTCGAACATCGCTGGACGCACGGCGATGGTCGGCACAAGAAAGGACGAAGATCATGAAACTCAAGAAACGCGATGGTTGGATGATCGCTGGCGGTTTCGCTCTGGGCACGCTGGGCTTGAAGGCGCTGAGCAGCTCTGCGGCGAAGAAGTGCTACGTGCAGGGCGTTGCCAAGGGCCTGCAGGCCAAGGCCGCCTATCAGGACGTAGTCGAGCAGGCCAAGGCCCAGGTCGACGACATCGTGGCCGAGGCCAGCTACATCAACGAGTCCGCAAAGGCCGAGCCGACCGCTGTCGACGGCGAATAGCGCGAAGACGTCGTTATGAAATATCAAATCGCAAATGAGCTTCCGGGCCGTTTGCGCGTGAAGCTGGCGGGCCCTGTCCCGCCAGCGGACTTGGATGCGCTGTATCGCGTGCTGGGCGCAAGCCCCGATATTGCGAAATCAACCGTCTATCCGCGCATCGGCAGCGTGGCCCTGGTCTACAACGCCGCCCCTGGCGCCCGTGCGCGCGTGCTCGACCATCTGGCCGGCATCGACGCGGCGGCCATTGCCAAGGCCAAGCAGGGCTGCGGCCTCGAGCTTGCCCCGCGCTCGCATTCCCTGCTCATGGACTTGGCTTCGCTGGTGGGTTTCCACTTCATGCGGCGCTGGTTTCTGCCCGCGCCCTTGGCGGCCGCCTGGACGGTGTTCAGCTACCGCAAGTTCCTGTTCGCCGGCCTGAAGTCGCTGGCGGCGGGCCGGCTGGACGTCCCAGTGCTCGACGCGGCGGCCATCGGCATATCGTTCGCGAAGCGCGACCCGCGCACGGCGGGGCTCACCATGCTTCTGCTCAACGTGGGCGAGACGCTTGAGGAGTATACGCGCAGCCGCTCGGAGGGAGCGCTCATCAACGCGTTGCTCGATCTGCCCGAGACCGCTCAGCTGGTGGAAGGCGACACCGAGGTGCAGGTTCCCTCCAGTACCCTGCGACAAGGCCAGCTCATCGCCGTGCGCACCGGCATGCCCGTGTGCGTGGACGGCACGGTGGTGCGCGGGTGCGCCATGGTCAACCAGGCGGCGCTTACCGGCGAGCCGCTGGCCGTGGAACGCACCGTCGGCGACGACGTGTTCGCCGGCACGGCGGTGGAGGACGGCGAGATCATCGTCGAGGTGAAGGCCAACGAGGGCCAGACGAAGCTGCGCACCATCGTGAACCTGGTCGAGCAGACCGAGTCCTACAAGTCGCAGACGCAGTCGCGCATGGAACGCCTTGCCGATCGCATCGTGCCGTGGAACTTCCTGCTCGCCGGCATCGTGGCGCTCACCACGCGCAGCCTGGTGAAGACCTCGGCTGCCCTTATGGTCGACTACTCCTGCGCGCTCAAGCTCACCGGCTCCATCGCCGTGCTGTCGGCCATGAGCCAGTCCGCCCAAGCGGGATTCACCGTGAAAGGTTCGCAACACTTCGAGTCCATGGCGCATGCCGACGTCATCGTGTTCGACAAGACGGGCACGCTCACCGAGGCGGCCCCGCAGGTGGCGCGCGTGCTTTCCCTTGACGGTTGGGACGATGACGAGGTGCTTCGCTTCGCCGCGTGCTTGGAGGAGCACTTCCCGCACCCGGTGGCCCGCGCGGTGGTGCGCGCTGCCGCCGACAAGGGCCTCGAGCACCGCGAGCGCCACGCCGAGGTTGAGTACATCGTGGCGCACGGCATAGCCAGCTCGCTTGACGGCAAGCGCGTGGTCATCGGCTCGGAACATTTCGTCGTGGAGGACGAGCGGGTCGAGATCTCCGAAGCGCAGAAGGAGCTCATCGCGCGGGAAACCGAGGGCCTCTCGCCGCTTTACCTTGCCGTGGATGGCAAGCTCATGGGCGTCATCGGCGTGCAGGATCCGCTCAAGGCCGGCGTTCCCGAGGCCATCGCCGAGCTTCGCCGCCTGGGGCTTTCGCGCGTCATCATGCTCACGGGCGACAACGAGCGCACCGCCGCGCGCATCGCCGCGCGCGCCGGCGTCTCCGAGTTCCATGCGAACCTGCTTCCCGAGGACAAGTACGCCTTCGTTGAGAAGCTCAAGGCGGAAGGCGCCCACGTGGTCATGGTCGGCGACGGCGTCAACGACGCCCCGGCGCTGGCGCTCGCCGACGTGGGCATCGCCATGGGGCAGGGGACCGCGGTGGCCAAGGAGGTGGCCGACATCACGCTCACGGGCGGCCAGCTCGGCTCCATCGTGGCGCTGCGCCGCATGAGCGAGGGTCTCATGGGCCGCTTGAACGGCAGCTTCAAGGAGGTCATGGCCATCAACTCGACGTTGCTGGCGGCCGGCATCGGCGGCATCATCTCCCCGCAGATGTCCTCGCTTCTGCACAACGCCTCCACCGTCGCGCTGTCCATGCGCAACGGGAAGCGCTACGACGCATAGGCCCGTCGAGAGCCTGCGGGCATCGGCCGATTGGCGGTCATGCGTCTAGTGCCGGAGCCCGATGGCGTTCGACGGTCGATGGGCGGTCGCGCGCTCAGGGCCCGCGGCCTTACCTCCAGAAAGGAATTCTCGAACTCAGCCGGACATGTACGGTTGAGTTCGAGAGCAAATGCGAAGTGTTCGGATGAACTTGAAAATCAACCTTAGGTAGCGGGTTCGTGAAGACCGCACCGAATCTTCAACGCCCCCGTTGCAAACGCCCGGGGGCGTTGTTATAATCCGAGGGCTGTTTTATCACACATGCGTGTGCGACCCTTCCCGCTAGTGGCCGAAATCGGTTGCGGGTGAAAGGGGATGACCGCACGCAGAGGACTAACGAATGGAGAGTGTCATGGCTAAGATCAGCATTCAGACCCTGCTCGACGCAGGCGCGCACTTCGGTCACCAGAAGCGTCGTTGGAACCCCAAGATGAAGCCGTTCATCTTCGGCGCCCGCGGTGACATCTACATCCTGGACCTCAAGCAGTCCCTCGTGGGCATGGACCAGGCTTACACCTTCGTCTCCAACGTCGCCAAGAACGGCGGCTCCGTCCTGTTCGTCGGCACGAAGAAGCAGGCCCAGGAGGCCGTCGCCGACGCCGCCAACCGTTGCGGCATGCCCTACGTCAACGCCCGTTGGCTCGGCGGCATGCTCACCAACTTCGTGACCATCCGCTCTCGCGTCACCCGCATGGAGGAGCTGGAGGCCATGGAGGCCGACGGCCGTATGGCGCTGCTGCCGAAGAAGGAGCAGATCCTGCTGCGCAAGGAGCTGTCCAAGTTGCAGCTCAACCTCAACGGTATCCGCAACATGAAGCGCGTCCCCGACGCCATCTTCGTGATCGATACTAACCGCGAGGAGATCGCCATCCGCGAGGCTCATCGTCTGAACATCCCCGTGGTGGGCACGCTCGACACCAACTGCGATCCCGATGACGTCGAGTACGGCATCCCGGCCAACGACGACGCCATCCGCTCCGTCAAGCTGCTGGCCGACTTCATCGCCGACGCCGTCGTCGCCGGCACCGGCGCCCCCGTTTCCGCTGAGGAAATGGCCGCTCCGGCCGAGGCCGAGGCTGCTCCGGCTGCCGAGGCTGCCGCTCCTGCTGCCGAATAAGCACGGGGCCTAACCCACTGGTGTTGCACGCCGTCGGTCCCCGTAGGGCGGCCGACGGCGTTCGAGGTTATTAACGGCGGCGCTCAGGCACCGCCGCAACAAGGATAGAAAGGATCCAACGTGGCTGCTATCACCGCTTCCATGGTCAAGGAACTGCGCGAGATGACCGACGCCGGCATGATGGAGTGCAAGAAGGCGCTCGTCGAGGCCGATGGCGATATGGAGAAGGCCGTCGACGTGCTGCGCACCCGCGGCCTGGCCGCTGCCGCCAAGAAGGCCGGCCGCGCCACCAACGAGGGCACCGTCATGACCGTCGTGGCCGATGATGCCAAGTCCGCTGCCGTCGTCGAGCTGAACTGCGAGACCGACTTCGTGGGCATGAACGAGAAGTTCAAGGCCTACGCTGAGAAGCTGGGCCGCGCCGCTCTGGCCGCCAACGCCGCCGACGTCGAGGCTCTGCGCGCCTCCACCTTCGAGGGCGAGCCCGTCGAGGACATCCTCACCGACGCCATCCACGTGCTGGGCGAGAACATCCAGCTCCCCCGTGCCACCACCGTCAACGCCGGTGGCATCGCCTCCTACATCCACGGTGGCGGCAAGATCGGCGTTCTGGTGACCTTCGACGTCGAGGGCATCGACCCTGCTTCCGAGGGCTTCCAGGCTTACGGCCGCGACGTTGCCATGCAGGTTGCCGCCGCTTCCCCGGTGTCCGCCAACCGCGAGTCCGTGCCGGCCGAGGTCGTCGAGCATGAGATGGGCATCTACAAGGCTCAGGCTGCCGAGTCCGGCAAGCCCGAGGCCATCCAGGAGAAGATGGCTACCGGCCGTATGGAGAAGTTCTACAAGGAGAACTGCCTGACCGAGCAGGCCTTCGTCAAGAACCCCGATCAGTCTATCAACCAGTACACCGACGAGTGCGCCAAGAACCTGGGCGGCACCATCAAGGTGACCGGTTTCGTGCGCTGGGCTCTGGGCGAGACCGCGTAACCCACGCTTTTCGCCACATAGCCAGCGAATCGCAAAACGCTGCGGGCCGCTCCTTCGCCTTGCATCCGCTTTCATGCTGCGACATCGGCCGTCGATGCCGCAGCGGAAGCGGCCGCAAGGCACGGGGCGGCCCGTTTTCCTTTCTCGGGCCATTATCGCTTCTGCGCGTCCGCGAATGCGTTGATACGTTTGCTTTCATCGTGAAGGCCCGCCTTGCGCGGGCCTTCGCTTTATAATGGGCTTTCGCAATCTAGTTCATCCAGGGGGGTTTGCATGTCTGAGAAAGAGATCATCGTCGTCGAGGGCAACAACGTCCTTTCCGGCGAGGTGAGGGTTTCCGGCGCGAAGAACTCGGCTTTGAAGCTCATCGCCGCCTCGCTTTTGGGTCAGGGCGCCTCAACGCTGCACAATGTGCCCCTTATCAGCGATATCGTCGTCATGTCGGAGGTGCTCGAGTGCCTCGGCGCCACCGTCGAGCGCGACGGCCACACCATGGTCATCGACACCGCTCAGGTCACGTCCCATGAAACACCCTACGAGCTGGTGTCGAAGATGCGCGCGTCCATTAGCGTGCTCGGCCCGCTGGTGGCGCGTTTCGGCCAGGCGCGCGTGGCCATGCCCGGCGGCTGCCAGATCGGTGCCCGCAAGATCGATATGCACCTGGTGGGTCTTGAGGCCCTGGGTGTGGAGTTCACCGTGGACCACGGGTACCTGAACGCCTACACGCCCAACAGCCTGCACGGCGCCGATGTCACATTGGAGTTCCCCAGCGTCGGCGCCACGGAGAACTGCCTTATGGCCGCCATTACCGCTCATGGCACCACCTGTATCGAGAACGCCGCGCGTGAGCCTGAGATCGTCGATTTGGCGAACATGCTCAATGCCATGGGCGGTAAGGTCAGCGGCGCCGGCTCGTCCATCATCCAGGTGGAGGGCGTGCCGCTTGAAAGCCTGCATCCCTGCGAGCACACCACGGTGGGCGATCGCATCGAGGCCGGCACCTTCTTGGCGGGCGGTGCGCTCACGGGCGGCCCGGTCACGGTGCGCGGCATCGACCCGTCGTACCTGCATATGGCCATCATGAAGCTGCGCGCCATGGGCTGCTGCGTCGAGGCAGGGGAGGATTGGATCACCTGCAGCCGCAATCAGCCGCTGCAGCCCACCGATATCCAAACGCTTCCGCATCCGGGCTTCCCCACCGACCTGCAGGCCCAGTTCATGCTGCTGTGCAGCTTGGCCCACGGTACATCCATGGTCACCGAGAACGTCTTCGAGAATCGCTTTATGTTCGCCAGCGAGCTGGCGCGCATGGGCGCCGATATCACCATCGAGGACCATCATGCGCTCGTGCGCGGCGTCAACGACCTGCAGGGTACCGACGTGTCCTCCACCGACCTGCGCGCCGGCGCGGCGTTGGTGCTGGCGGGCATCGTGGCTGAAGGCGAAACCCGCGTGCACAACATCAAGCACATCGACCGCGGCTACGAGGACTACTGCGGCAAGCTCTCCCAGCTCGGCGCGAACGTGTCGCGCCGCCAGGTTGGCGCGGCCGAATAGCCGGACGGGAGCGTCATGGTCAGGAAACGCAAGGACATCACGCAGATCAACTCCAAGCTCACCTCGCGCCGCATGCGCAGCGCAACCTTGGGATCGCACGTCCCCAGGGTGCGCCCGGCGCATATGAACGCCGACCAGGTGGGTTTCTCCAGCCCGCGTAGGCAGAAGCGCGCGCAGCGCGGCTACGTGAGCAACGTCATGCCCAGCGCCCAGGGCCCGCGAAGCCGTACCGGTTATGCCAGAGGGCTCGAGTTCTCGCCGGGGGTCAAGCGCCGCACGCTCGCGAAGCGCGTGGGCATCGCCGTGGCGGTGGTTGCCGTGTTGGCGGCCGTGGCGTACGGCGTGGGCTCGTTCACCCTCATGGGAAACCTTAACGGCAAGCTGGCGCTCAAGGATTCCGATGCCGCCAAGGCGCTCACTGCCGTGAAGTCCGGCGATCCGTTCTACACGCTCGTCGTGGCCGAGCTCGATACCCCGGGCATGCCGAACTCCGCCGAGGGCCCCGATGCCCTAGCTCTGGTGCGAACCGATTCCTCGGGTAAGAACGCCTGTATCATCAGCATCCCCGCCGATGTGCAGGTGTCGCTGAAGGACGGCAAGTATTACCCCATCAGGCAGGCGAGCGTGCGCGAGAGCGATGCCAGCCTGGTCGGCGCCGTTGCCAACTTCGCCGACGTGAAGATCTCGCATGTGGTGAAGATTGACGCAGCCGGCCTGGTGCAGCTGGTGGACACGCTCGGCGGCGTGGATATGGACCTTTCCGAAGAGGTGGACGACCCCAATGCCGGCAGCGTGTACTTGCCTGCAGGCGCTCAAACCCTCACCGGCGAAGGCGCTCTAACGCTGGCGCGCGCCACGAACTTCTCCTCGCCTAGGCAAACCCAGGCGGAAAATCAGCGCAAGCTGCTCGAGGCGGTGTCGTTGCGCATGGTGTCGGGAGGCAAGTCCAGCTTGGTCGGCCTGCTCGACCAGCTGCAGGGCGCCTTCGGCACCGACATGGGCTCAAGCGATGCGCTGTCTTTGGCCGAGAGCCTCAAGGGCATGAGCACCGACTCCGTCACGGGCGCCCTCGTGCCAGGCTATGTCACGCAAAGCGACGGCCAAGATGTGTTCGCGGTTTCGAACTCCTCATGGACCGAGATGATGGACCGCGTCGATTCGGGACAGGAACCCGCCGAGCAGACGCAGGCTGCCACCACCGACCCCGGAAGCTTCACCATCACGCTGAAAAACGGCGGCGGCATCACGGGCGCGGCGGCATCCATGGAGTCGACGCTCACCTCGAAGGGCTTCAAGGTCTCGGAGACGGGCAACACCGACACCTCCGTGTACAGCGAAACGCTGGTCATCTACAACTCCAGCGACGCGCAGCCGGCTGCGCAGACCGTGCTCGATGCCATGGGGGTGGGTCGCTTGGTGCAGAACACCGGCGCCTATTCGTTCGGCACCGATGTGCTGGTTATCCTCGGCAAAGACTGGAAACCATCATCGTAACCCCATCCAAACGCCCGATGGCCCCATCGGACGCTGTGGTAGAATCGCTCATGATGAACAAAAGACCGAAAGGCAAAGGAGAACCCCATGGTTGAGAAGACCGATGTTGCAGCAGTGCTCGAGCTCATCCGACCCAGCCTGCAGGCTGACGGCGGCGACGTGAAGCTCGTCGACGTCGACGAGGACGGCGTGGTCACCGTCGAGCTGCAGGGCGCTTGCAAGGGCTGCCCCATGTCCCAGATGACGCTGGCCAACGGCGTCGAGCGCATCCTCAAGGAGCGCGTACCCGGCGTCACCCGCGTGGTGCCGGCGGTCATGTAAGCAGGTGTAAACATCAGGTAAGCAGGCGGAGAAGGGAAGCGGAAGGCATGAAGTGTTGGGAATTGCGCGGTTGCTACGAAGATGCCGAGATGAACGGCCGATGCCCGCATAACATTCCCGGCGAACCGTGCCCCGCAGATTGCCACTTCGCCGCCTGCTTCCGTCCCACCCACGTGGTGTGCACCGATTTCGGCAAGCTGCTCAACCCCAGCCGCGATTTCGACGCGGCGGTCAAGGAGATCTGCCGCTTCTGCGAGTTCTTCTTGGAGCACGGGCCGAGCACGGCCGATCGCGCAGACGAAGGCCCCACCCGTCAGGGCAACCCGAACAGGTTCTTGCTCTAAGGACGTTTCAGTGGAGGCCGTGAACATACATGCCGCGTGCCCTCGCTGCGGGTGCGGCACGTTCGATATGGCGCGATACCGCGCCATTATGGTATTGGGCCCTGAAACGGCCCTGTTCACCCTTGATTGCCCTAAGTGCGGCGCGCAGGTTCAGCTGTTGCGCGCCATCCCCGGCCCGCTTCGTGAAGAGGTTAGGGCAAGCGCTCAACAGGTTGGCGCAGGGGGCTTGAACTAAGGTATCCTTTTCTCCGTTCGACTGCTATGGAACGGAGCTTTTCCCATGTTAAATGAGATATATCACATGCTCGACCCGGTGGCGTTCGTCGTCGGGCCTTTTGTTGTGCGCTGGTACGGTATCGCTTATGTCGCCGGCTTCTTGTGCGCGGCGCTTGTGCTGTGGCAGGTGGCGAAGCGCTGGAAGGTGCGGGTGAATGCGGACAGCCTGCTCACCGTGGTGCTGTGCGCCATCGTGGGCGTTATCTTGGGAGGACGCTTAGGCTATGTCCTTGTCTACGGCGACGGCTACTATTTCTCCCATCCCGCCGAGATCTTGGCGTTCAACCATGGTGGCATGAGCTTCCACGGAGGCCTTATCGGCGCGCTGCTTTCGGGTCTCGTTGCGGCACGCTTCACCGGCATTCCGTATCTCACGCTTGCGGATATGGGCTGCATCGCGGCGCCCATCGGCTTGTTCTTCGGCCGCTGCGCCAACTTCGTGAACGGCGAGTTGTGGGGCGCGCCCACCAGCTTGCTCTGGGGCGTGGTGTTCGGCGGCGCGGCGGGCGCGATGCCGCGTCATCCCTCGCAGCTCTACGAGGCCCTGCTCGAAGGCGTCGTGTTGTTCTGCGTGCTGTACATCCTGTCGCGCAAGCAACCGCCGCGTCCGCAGGGGACGTTTTTGGGCGTGTTCCTGGTAGGTTACGGCCTGTTCCGCTTCCTTATAGAGTTCGTTCGCCAGCCCGATGCGCAGATCGGCTACCTGTGGGGAGGGTGGTTGACTATGGGCCAGGTCCTCAGCGTGCCGCTCATGGTGGCGGGGGCGTGTGCCCTTGTTTATGCCGTTCGCGTTAAGAAACCGCAAAAAGGGCTTCCAGAAATGATACAAAAGCAGTAACATATAAATACGCAACAGACGGGCTGCGGGAGCGTAACGGGTTGGCGAACATCTACCCACGCGCCCTCCGCGCTTGCAAGGCGTTTTCTATACTGAGAGCAACGGCACCATGGGGGTTGCCGTTGAAACCTGAGAGGGGTTTACCATGGACGTCAAATTCTTCAAATGCATGCACTGCGGCAACGTGGCTATCAAGCCGTTCGACCAGGGCGTGCCCATGTTCTGCTGCGGCGAGAAGATGGTTGAGCTGCGTGCCAACGACACCGATGGTGCCAAGGAGAAACACGTGCCGCAGGTCGTCGTCGACGGCTCCACGGTTCACGTGAAGGTGGGCGAGGTCGCCCATCCCATGACGCCTGAGCATCTGATCGCGTTCATCGTGCTCGTCACCGAGAAGGGCTACCAGATCGCTCCGCTCACCGCGCAGGACGCCCCTGAGGCAACCTTCGCTCTGGCCGCCGGCGATGCGCCGGTGAAGGCGTACGAATACTGCAACCTCCACGGCCTGTGGGTCAAGGAAATCTAGCCCCGGCAACGCGCGCGAAAAGGACGGACCCGCAGCGGTTATGCTGCGGGTCCGTTTTCGTCTCGGCGGGCGCATTCGCATGATGCTCGCTGATTTTCGCGGAGACTTTTGCGATGAGTCTAGTGCAAAAGTGGGGTTTTCCGATTGCCGATAAATCGCAGCCGTTTAGCGGTATAGTTTTCAATTGTGTGAGACGAAAACCGCAACGGTAAGGTGGCTGCATGGCAAAGCGAACGAAGATCGTATGCACCCTTGGCCCGTCCGTCGACAGCGAGTCGACGCTCAAAGGCCTGATCAACGCGGGTATGGATATCGCCCGATTCAATTTCTCGCACGGCTCGCATGATGAGCAGCGTGCGCGCATGGATCGCTTGCGTAAGGTTCGCCGGGAGATGGACAGCCCCTGCGCCATCTTGCTCGATACCAAAGGCCCCGAGATCCGCACGGGCGAACTGGCAGGTCATAAGCCGGTGCAGCTTATGGCCGGCAACTCGTTCACGTTCACCGAGGCGGGTGTCGAGGGCAGTGATCGCGTGGTCACCCAGACGTGCAAGGGTCTGGCCGATGTCGTTTCGCCCGGTACGGTCATCCTGGTTGATGATGGGCTTATCGAGCTTGCCGTCGACAGCGTCGAGGGCGGCGACATCCATTGCACCGTGCAAAACTCCGGCATGCTCGGCGAGCGCAAATCCATGAACCTTCCCGGCACATCGCTGCCCTTGCCGGTCATGACCGACCAAGATCGCGCCGACCTGCTGTTCGGCATCGAACAAGGCGTCGACTTCATCGCCGCATCCTTCATTCGCGATGCTGCGGGCGTCCGCGAGATGCGCGCGTTTTTGAACGAGCATGGCGGCGCCGACATCATGTTCCTCTCGAAAATCGAATGCCACGAGGCCGTCGAGAACATCAACGAGATCATAGAGGCGTCCGACGGCATCATGATCGCCCGCGGCGATCTGGGCGTGGAGGTCCCGGCCTATAAGGTGCCGCACATCCAGAAGGAGATCATCCGCGCCTGCAACCGCGCGTCGAAGCCCGTCATCACGACAACGCAGATGCTCGATTCCATGATCCGCAACCCGCGTCCCACGCGTGCTGAGGTGGGAGATGTGGCCAACGCCATTTACGACGGCACCGATGCGGTCATGCTGTCGGGCGAGACGGCGTGCGGCCAGTACCCGGTTCCCGCCGTGCAGATGATGGCCCGCGTCGCCGAGGCCAGCGAACCGTACCTGTTCGACGAGCGCTTCCCCGATCGCACGCGCGTTGCCGCGCGCGTGGCGCTGGCCGTGGGCCTTGCCGCCGTGCAAACGGCCGAGACCGTCAACGCCGCTTGCATCGTGGCGCCCACCATGTCAGGCCGTACCGTGCGCTTGGTGTCCAATCTGCGTCCGCGCGTCCCCATCTATGCGGTCACGCCGTCGGAGCGCGTGATGCGTCAGCAGCAGATCCATTGGGGCGTCGTGCCCATGCTCGGCGATGTGCAGGGCGATATGCCCAGCGTCGTGAACAATGCGCGCGATGCCGTGGTGTCCAAGGGCCTTTTGCGCCCGGGCGATGTCGCCGTGTTCACTGCCGGCGACCGCTCTACCAGCCCTGTGGTGTCCAAGGGCCCTGACGGCACGGAGTCCGTTGCAGCCACCAATGTCATGTACGTGGTGCAGATCCGGGAAAACGATACAACCAAACAAAAGGGAGGGAAGTAATGCCGCAGCAGCGTTACTACCTTGCCATCGACATCGGGGCGTCAAGCGGGCGCCACGTGCTCGGTAGTGTGAACGGCAACGGCATCATCGAGCTCGAGGAGGTGCACCGCTTCGACAACGTGCAAGTGCGCCGCCGCGGGCACGATTGCTGGGATATCGACATGATCTGGGAGAATATCCTGGTCGGTCTGGAGAAATGCCGCAAAGCCGGCAAGATCCCCGAGACGATCGGCATCGACACCTGGGGCGTCGACTTCGTCTTGGTCGATGCACGGGGTCGGCTCGTCGGCGACGCGGTGGCGTATCGCGATGCGCGAACCAACGATGTTGCCGCCGATGTCGATGCGGGCATCGGCCTGGAGAGGCTCTATCGCGTCACGGGTATCCAACGCCAAGCGTTCAACACGGTCTATCAGCTTGCGGCGCTCTCGCGCGAGCGCCCCGAGGAGCTTGAGGCGGCCGATCGCTTCCTTATGGTGCCCGAATACCTGAACTACCTGCTCACGGGCAACATGGTCAACGAATACACCAACGCCACCACCACGAACCTCGTCAACGCCCGCACCTGCACGTGGGATGCGTTCGCCCTTGAGGCGGCGGAGGCTCCCGCGCGCCTGTTCGGCGAAATCGCCATGCCCGGCACGGTGGTGGGCGGGCTTGCGCCCGAGGTGCAGCAGCGCGTGGGCTTCGATGCCCGGGTGATGCTGCCCGCCACGCATGACACGGGCTCGGCGTTTTTGGCGGTACCTGCGCGCGACGCGCAGGCCGTCTACCTTTCAAGCGGCACGTGGAGCCTGCTCGGCGTGGAACACGAGGGCCCCATCACCTCCGATGCCAGCAGGTATCAGAACTTCACGAACGAGGGCGGCTATCTGAAGCGCTTCCGCTTCTTGAAGAACATCATGGGTTTGTGGATGATCCAGTCCATTCGCCGCGAGCTCAACGGCGCCAGCTACGTCGCCGGCAAGGGCGCCCAGCTCAAGCGCGCCGCCAAGGAGATCGGCTTCGGAGAGTTGGCGGATGCTGCGCGCGCCGAGCAGAAGCTGCATCCCGATGCCCTCGTCCCGCACGTCAACGTCAACGACGATCGCTTCTTGGCGCCTGCGTCCATGATCGAGGAGATCAAGGCCGCCTGTCGCGAGACGGGCCAGCCCGTACCGGACACCGTCGGCGAGTTGATGTGCTGCGTATACGAGAGCTTGACCGGCTGCTACGCTGATTCCATCAACGAACTGTCGGCGCTGACCGGCCGCACGTACACCTCCATCAACATCGTCGGCGGGGGATGCCAAGACACCTACCTCAACGAGCTGACGGCCCGTGCATGCGGCATCCCCGTGTTCGCCGGCCCCATCGAGGGCACCAGCCTGGGCAACCTTATGGTGCAGATGATCGGCGACGGCGTCTTCGCCGACCTCGACGAGTCGCGAGAGGCCATCCGCCGATCGTTCGACGTGGTGGAATATCAGCCCGAATAACCCGAACGCGCAGGGCCGCCGCCGCGCGTCGGCTCTGCGCACCCGAATCGGTTCACCGCCGCATCGCGGCTTGAACATAGCAATTCATCCAAGATAGGAGCGCACATGAGCACAGCTTACGAACTGGCACGCGAGGCATACGCAGCCGAGGGCATCGACACCGAGGCGGTCCTGGCGAAGCTGGCCGGCAAGGCGATCTCCGTCAACTGCTGGCAAGGCGACGACGTCATGGGTTTCGACCAGAAGGACAACGCGGCTTCCGGCGGCATCATGACCACGGGCAACTACCCGGGTCGCGCTCGCACTTTCGAGGAGTTGACGGCCGACTTCGAGAAGGCGTGCAGCCTCATCCCCGGCAAGAAGCGCATCAACCTGCATGCAAGCTATGCCATCTTTACCGATGAGAACCCTTGGGTCGACCGCGACCAGATCGAGTACAAGCACTTCGAGCCCTGGGTGGCATGGGCCAAGGAGCACGGCTACGGCATCGACTTCAACCCCACGCTGTTCAGCCATCCCATGGTCAAGGAGGGCCTGACGGTCTCCTCGCCGGACAAGGATGTGCGCGACTTTTGGATCCGCCACTGCATCGCGTGCCGCAAGATCGCCGAGCGCATCGGCGAGGAGCTTGACGACATGGTGCTCAACAACTTCTGGATCCCCGATGGCCTGAAGGACTACCCGGCAGATCGCTTCGGCATGCGTGAGCGCCTGCGCGATGCGCTCGACGAGATCTACTCCTTCGAAACGCCGCACGTCATCGACGCCATGGA
Source organism: Eggerthella sp. AM16-19 (assembly GCF_003474385.1). NCBI lineage: Bacteria > Bacillati > Actinomycetota > Coriobacteriia > Eggerthellales > Eggerthellaceae > Eggerthella > Eggerthella sp. AM16-19. Next base: position 99,632 of record NZ_QUCY01000004.1, on the reverse strand, counting down.
GCAGAAGGTCTTCGGCATCGGCGTGGAGGGCTTCACCACCGGCAACCAGGAGTTCTACGTGTCCTATGCCGCGAAGAAGGGCGGCAACCACGTGGTGCTCATCGACGCCGGCCACTTCAACCCCATGGAAAACATCGCCGACAAGCTTTCCAGCTTGCTGCTGTTCTTCCCGTACGTGCCGCTGCACGTCACCCGCTCCATGCATTGGGACTCCGACCACGTGGTGCTGTTCGACGACAATATCAAGGAGATCGCCGGCGAGATCGTGCGCTGCCCGGACGGCTGGGACAAGGTCATCATCGGCCTCGACTTCTTCGACGCGTCCATCAACCGCATCGGCGCCTGGGCGACCGGCACCCGCGCCATGGAGAAGAGCCTGCTGTTCGAGCTGCTGCAGCCCGTCGAGCGTCTCAAGGAGCTGCAGGATGCGTATCGCTTCTCCGAGAAGATGATCGTCACCGAGCAGTTCAAGACCATGCCGTTCGGCGCCGTGTGGGACGAGTACTGCCGTCGCGAGGGCGTGCCGACCGATGGCGGGCTGTGGGCTCCCATCAAGGCCTATGAGGACGAGGTGCTCTCCGGCCGCGCGTAGGCGGGCAGCCCTTCACGTTCAATGAAAGCAAGCGGCGCGCGCGGAACGCGCATCCGCGCCCGCCCGGTCCGCGCCGTAGTTCCCGGCGCATGATGGAAAGGTAGGAACATGGGTATTTTGGATAGCGCGCAGGACGTGCTGGGCCGTGGCGCGCAAGCCGCGCAAGGCGTGCTCGACAAGGGCGTCACCGTTGCCAAGGGCGCCGTTTCGGGCGTGGCCGTGGAGCAGCAGCCGTTTATGAAGGCGTTCGTGCGCCTGTGCACCGATGGCTGGGACCAGGGCTGGCACGAGCGCAACGGCGGCAACCTGACGTATCGCCTGACCGATGAGCAGGTTGGTGCGTGCCGCCCGTTCTTCTACGACAACCCCTCCAGCTGGGTGTCCATGGGCGTGCAGGCCGATAACCTGCGCGGGGCGTTCTTCGCCACCACGGGATCGGGCCGCTATATGCGCAACGTGCAGCTCGACCCTGGGGCCAACGTGGGCATCGTCGAGATAAACGACGCCGGCGACGCATGGCGCATCGTGTGGGGCCTGAAGGACGGGGGCGTTCCCACCAGCGAGTTCCCCACGCACTTCATGAACCATAGCGTCCGCGTGGCCGCCACCGACGGTGCATGCCGTGTGATCTACCATGCTCATCCGCAGAACGTCATCGCGCTGTCGTTCGTCATGCCGCTTGATGCGCGCACCATCACGCGCGCCCTGTGGAAGGCCATGACCGAGTGCATCGTGGTGTTCCCGAAGGGCGTAGGCGTCGTGCCGTGGATGGTTCCGGGCGGCTCCGAGATCGCGCAGGCCACCTGCGAGCTCATGAAAACCTACGATGCAGCCATCTGGGCGCAGCATGGGTTGTTCGTGTCCGGCCCCGATTTCGACACGGCGTTCGGCCTTATGCATACCATCGAGAAGGCCGCGGCCATCTACGCCGAGGCCCGTATGCTCAACGGCGGCAGCGACGAGTTCCGCAACGCCATCACCGACGACGGCCTGCGCGCCATCGCCCGCGATTTCAAACTCGACATCAACGAAAGCTTCCTGGACTAGCGCAGCTGCCGGCCATAGGAACAAGTGAAAGGCGAATCGATCATGGCAATGTCTCAGGAGCGCAAGGGCACCATCGCGGTGTCGTTGACGAACTTCCTGGATTCCGGGTGCATCGTGGCGTCGTCGGTGGCGCTGACGGCGTGGGCCGCCGCATTCGGTTTCGGCTCGATGTGGACCTCTATCCTGGGCGCTATCGGCGCGAACGCGTTCGGCGCCGCCATCGGCGCGCTTATCGGCGGATTTCTAACCGACAAGTACGGCCGCACCATCATCTACCGCTACAACCTGCTGGTATACGCCATCGGCGTGGCAATCGCCATGTGCGCCATGAACCTGCCCATGGTGGTGGTGGGCGTGGTGCTCTCCGGCCTGTCGGTGGGAGCGGGCGTCCCTGCTTCGTGGAGCTACATCTCCGAAACGTCCACCTCAACCAAGCGCGCCGCGAACATCGGCATCAGCCAGTTCGCATGGAGCTGCGGCCCGGCCATCATCTTCCTGCTGTCCTTGGCCCTGTCGTTTGCGCTCCCTGGTTTCGCGGCCGACGGTAAGACGTTGCTGCCCGCCGGAACCTACGGTCCCTTCGACGGCCTGCTGTCCACGCGCATCCTGTTCCTGGTGCTGCTTGTGGTAGCGCTCGTCGCATGGAATCTGCAGCGCCAGCTGCAGGAGTCCAAGGATTGGGCGGAGAAGCAGGGCGAAGCAGCTGGGCACGAGTCGTTCGGCCGCATGATGGCCAACGCGCTGAAGAACCCCGTCAACGTAAAGACCATCGTGTTCCTGGTGGCCGTGTATCTGACGTGGAACCTGGCGGCGGGTACCAACGGCCAGTTCATGCCGTACCTGTATGCCGCTGCCGGCAACCTGGATTCGGTGGGGCAGAGCCTCCTCGGCGTAGTGCAATGGGTGCTTGTGGCCGTCTGCTCGCTGGCGGTGTTCTCCAAGCTGGGCGATAAGGTGCCGCACCGCGTGCTGTTCGGCGTCTCGGCTCTGCTGGCGCTGGCCTCGTGGGTGTGCATCGCCATCTTCGGCGCGGCGCTCAACAACGGCACCACCGACTCCATGGGCTGGTGCCTGTGGGCCTACGTCATACTGTGGGGCGTTTCGGCGGGCTTCTCGGCGCAGTGCTTCTACGCGCTGTGGGGAACCGAGCTGTTCCCGACGCGCTATCGCGGCGGCGCGCAGGGCATCATGTTCTTCCTGGTGCGCGCGGCGCTCGGCATCTGGTCGCTCGTAGGCGTCGGCGCCATCATGGGCGACATCTCCACCAACCCCGCCGGGTTCTTCCCGGCGGCGCTCATCATGTGCGCGGTGCTGGTGGTGTCCCTGGTTGTCGGCGTGGCGTGGTGCCCGGACACGCAGGGCAAGACGCTCGACCAAATCACGGAAGAGCGTTACGGCAAGCTGCAGTAACGTTTTCATGCATGCCCGGGCGCACCGCCCGGGCATGCGCGTTTCGCGGCGCATGTGCGTCGGTAGGGTAGGACGTGCCCTGTGCAACCGTGCCGGAGGCGCTATCGTTTTAGGGCGCATATGCGCCCGTAGGGCAGGGGGGTCCCAGCCTCCCGCCCATCACGGCGCTGCCGCAAGCTCCGGCATGCTCGTCTCGCGACGCGTACGCGCGGTGCGCACGAGGGGCGGGAAATCCCAGGTCCGTGCGCGACTGCGTGCCCATATCCGCAACAATAACGAAAGGAAAAGGCGATGACCGTCCGCAAAACCGCCGAAGGCCGCACCATCAGCGGCTTCAAGATGAAGCTGTATCCCGGGTTTGCCGAGGAGTACGAATGCCGCCACAACGAGCTGTGGCCCGAGATGGCCGACATGCTCCACGAGTACGGCGGGCACAACTACAGCATCTTCATCGATGAGGAGACTAACATCCTGTTCGGCTACATCGAGCTCGACGATCCCGAGCGTTACGCGGAATCGGCCGAGACCGAGATCTGCCGGAAGTGGTGGGACTTCATGGCCAGCGTCATGGAGACCAACGCCGATAACTCGCCGGTAAGCGTCGACCTGCCGTGCGCGTTCCATCTGGATTAGCGCACGCCTCGGCAACATTGCCGAAATGTCGATAGAGGGAATCTCTCAAGACCACACTCCATATCAATATGTAAGCGCCCGCAACCTGGCTTGTGTGCAGGTTGTGGGCGCAAATCGTTCAGGCAGGTTTTTCTTGAAACCGCACATTCAGGCTCGTATAATATCCAGTTGCGTCTGGTGACTTATGGATACACCCGGGCGCGTGGATTGACGGAGTCGGTGCGTTCGGCCTCAAACGAGCGTGCTTGGGCAATCGCCATATCCACATCTGTAGGAAGGATCTCCGGTGCATGGTGAGGCATGCGAGCGGAAATCCAGATCGAAAGGTTTGAAATGGGAGTCAAACAGTACAGGCCGACTAGCCCCGGTCGTCGCTTCCAGACGGTTTCGGACAAGGCCGAAATCACCTGCGACAAGCCGGAAAAGTCCCTGCTTGCGCCGCTGAACAAGAAGGCGGGTCGCAACAACCACGGTCACATCACCGTCCGTCACCAGGGCGGCGGCGTGAAGCGTCGTTACCGCATCATCGACTTCAAGCGCAACAAGGACGGCGTGCCTGCAAAGGTCGCTACCATCGAGTACGACCCGAACCGCTCCGCTCGTATCGCTCTGCTGCACTACGTTGACGGCGAGAAGCGCTACATCCTTCACCCGAAGGGCCTGAAGGTCGGCGACATGATCGTCAGCGGCACCGATGTGGACATCAAGCCCGGCAACGCCATGCCGCTGTCCTGCATCCCCGTCGGTACGCTCATCCACGCTGTCGAGCTGCAGCCCGGCCGTGGCGCCGCGCTTGCCCGCTCCGCCGGCACGAGCATCCAGCTGATGGGCAAGGAAGGCAAGTACGCCATCCTGCGCATGCCCTCCTCCGAAATGCGCCGCGTGTTGCTCACCTGCCGCGCCACCATCGGCGAGGTCGGTAACGCCGAGCACTCCAACATCACGATCGGCAAGGCCGGCCGTAATCGTTGGCGTGGCATCCGCCCGACGGTTCGCGGTACCGTCATGAACCCTGTGGACCACCCCCACGGCGGTGGCGAAGGCAAGAACAAGACTTCTGGCCGTCACCCTGTCAGCCCCTGGGGCGTTCCGACCAAGGGTCATCGTACGCGCAACCCGAAGAAGGCCTCTAGCCGCCTGATCATTCGCCGTCGCAAGAAGTAGCGCTAAGCGTTAAGGAGTAATAGTGAGCAGAAGTTTGAAGAAGGGTCCTTTCGTTGAGCCTCGCCTTCTTGAGCGCATCGAGAAGATGAACGCGGCCGGCGAAAAGAACGTCATCAAGACCTGGTCCCGTGCCAGCACCATCTTCCCTGAAATGGTGGGCCACACCATCGCGGTGCATGACGGTCGCAAGCACGTGCCGGTTTACGTTACCGAGTCCATGGTCGGCCACAAGCTGGGCGAGTTCGCCCCCACGCGTACCTTCAAGGGTCACGCAGCCGACAAGAAGAAGCAATAAGAAGGGGTGAATCATGGAAGCTAAAGCAATCGCACGTACCGTGCGCATGTCGCCCCGCAAGGCACGCATCGTCGTCGACCTGATCCGTGGCAAGTCCGTTCCGGCTGCCCGTGAGATTTTGATGTTCACCAATCGCGCAGCCGCCGAGGTTGTCGAGAAGACGCTGAACTCCGCTGTGGCAAACGCTGAGTACCAGCATCATGTGCGTCCGGAGACGCTGGTCGTGAAGACCGCCTTCGTCGATGAAGGCCCCACGCTCAAGCGCATCCGTCCCCGCGCTAAGGGTTCCGCTTCGCGCATCCGCAAGCGCACCTGCCACATCACCATCATCGTCGCTCCGCGAGAGGAGGCATAAAGTCTATGGGTCAGAAGGTAAGCCCTACCGGGTTCCGCCTCGGTATCACCGAAGAGTGGCGCAGCCGTTGGTACGCCGACAAGGATTACGCCCAGAACCTGGCAAACGACTTGGCCATTAGGAAGTTCCTGGACAAGCAGCTGGCCCGTGCCGCCGTCTCCAAGGTCGAGATCGAGCGCGCAGGCGACAAGATCAAGGTCATCGTCACCACGGCTCGCCCGGGTGTCGTGATCGGCAAGAAGGGCGCCGAGATCGACGCTCTGCGTAAGAAGCTCGAGAAGGTCGCCAACGGCCCGGTCAACATCGAGGTCGTCGAGGTCAAGCGCCCTGAGCTGGATGCCAATCTCATTGCTCAGTCCGTTGCCGAGCAGCTCGAGGGCCGCGTCGCATTCCGTCGCGCCATGCGCAAGGCCGTGCAGTCCGCTCGCAAGTCCGGTGCCAAGGGCATCCGCATCCAGTGCGCCGGTCGTCTCGGCGGTGCCGAGATGAGCCGCCGCGAGTGGTACCGCGAGGGTCGCGTGCCGCTGCACACGCTGCGTGCCAAGGTTGACTACGGTTTTTGCACCGCCCGCACGCAGATGGGCGCCATCGGCGTTCAGGTGTGGGTGTACCACGGCGAGGTTCTGCCGGGCCAGAAGGCTCCGCAGCCTCAGCTCGAGGGCAGCTCTCGCCCGAACCGTTCCCGCCGCAACGACCGTAATGATAGGGGGCGCAAGTAATGCTCGTACCTAAGCGTGTTAAGCACCGCAAGGTGCAGCGCGGTTCCATGAAGGGCCGCGCAAAGGGTGGTACCCGTCTGAACCACGGCACCTGGGGCATCCAGGCCCTGGAAGCACACTGGATCACCAACCGTCAGATCGAGGCCGCTCGTATCGCCATGACCCGTTGCATGAAGCGTGGCGGTAAGGTCTGGATCACCATCTTCCCGGACAAGCCGATCACCAAGAAGCCGGCTGAGACCCGCATGGGTTCCGGTAAGGGCAACCCCGAGGCCTGGGTCGCGGTCGTCAAGCCCGGTCGCATCATGTTCGAGATCGACGGCGTCGACGAGGCCACGGCCAAAGAGGCGCTCCGCCTTGCAATCAACAAGTTGCCCATCAAGTGCAAGATTGTGACCAAGGAAACGGAAGGGCAGGAGTAAATGAAAGCAGCAGAGATTCGTGAGCTGTCTGCCGACGATCTGCAGGCCAAACTCAAGGAAGCACGCGCTGAGCTTTTCAACCTGCGCTTCCAGATGGCAACGAGCCAGCTTGACAACACCGCACGCGTGAAGCAGGTCAAGAAGGACATCGCTCGCATCCAGACCGAGATGCGCGCCCGTGAGCTGAGCGCATAAAGGAAGGTTTGATAACATGAGCGAAGAGCGTAATACGCGTAAGGTCCGCCAGGGCGTCGTGGTCAGCGCCGCTAACGACAAGACGATCGTCGTCTCCGTCGCCGAGCGCAAGCCGCATCCGGTGTACAAGAAGATGATGACGACCACCAAGAAGTTCCACGCGCATGACGAGAACAACGAGGCTGGCGTCGGCGATACCGTCACCATCATGGAGACCCGTCCGCTGTCCAAGATGAAGCGCTGGCGTCTGGTGGAGATCAACGAAAAGGCGAAATAGCCCTTTCCTCTTATCCCATCAGATTACCGATTGAAAGATAGGTTGAAGCAATGATTCAGATGCAAACCATGCTCGCGGTCGCCGACAACTCCGGCGCTCGCAAGGTGCAGTGCATCAAGGTCCTGGGCGGCTCCAAGCGCCGTTACGCGGGCCTGGGCGACGTGATCATCTGCAGCGTCAAAGAGGCTATGCCCAATGGTGCTGTCAAAAAGGGTGACGTCGTGCGCTGCGTCGTTGTGCGCGTGAAGAAGGAAGTTCGTCGCGCTGACGGCAGCTACATCAAGTTCGACCAGAACGCCGCCGTCCTGATCGACGCCAACGGTGCGCCGCGCGGCACGCGTATCTTCGGGCCCGTCGCCCGCGAGCTGCGCGAGAAGAAGTACATGAAGATCGTGTCCTTGGCACCTGAGACGCTGTAAAGGGGGTTATTCGCAATGAACAGCATGAACATCAAGAAGGGCGACACCGTCCGCGTTCTGTCCGGCAAGGACAAGGGCAAGGAGGGCCAGGTCGTTCGTTCTCTCCCCAGCAAGCAGCGCGTGGTCGTCGAGAAGGTGAACATGGTCAAGAAGGCCATGCGCCCCACTCAGCAGAACCCGCAGGGCGGCATCATGTCCGTCGAGGCTTCCATCCATGTCTCCAACGTCATGGTCGTCTGCCCCGAGTGCAAGCAGCCCACCCGCGTGTCCCACCGCGTGAACGAGGCCGGCAAGAAGGTCCGCGTTTGCAAGAAGTGCGGCAAGGACATCGATAAATAGTTTTGTTGAAGGCGGCCCGCCTTTGCGCGGGCCGCGTTTAGAATATGACCCTGGCCATATAAGACCAGGGACGCAGGGTCGGAAATCCTGCGTTTAATTCATCGAAAGGAAATCGCATGACTGCTCCTCGTCTCAAAGAGAAGTACAAGAACGAGATCGTCGCTAAGCTTGAAAGCGAGCTGGGCATCGACAACATCAACAATGTTCCGCGTCTCGAGAAGATCGTCGTGAACATGGGCGTCGGCGCCGCTGCTTCCGACCACAAGCTGCTTGATGCTGCCATGAACGACATGCGCATCATCACCGGTCAGCAGCCCTGCATCACCCGTGCCAAGAAGTCCATCGCAGGCTTCCATGTGCGCGAGGGTCAGGCTATCGGCTGCAAGGTCACCCTGCGTGGCGACCGCATGTGGGAGTTCCTGGATCGTCTGCTGGCCGCCGCTCTGCCGCGCGTCCGCGACTTCCGCGGTATCTCCCCGACCAGCTTCGACGGTCGCGGCAACTACACGCTCGGCATCACCGAGCAGCTGATCTTCCCCGAGATCGAGTACGATAAGGTCGACCGCACCCGTGGTATGGACATCACGTTCGTGACCACTGCCGGCAACAACGAGAACGCTTTCGCGCTGCTTTCCGCGCTGGGCTTCCCGTTCAAGGACCGCGACTAACCCTTTTGTTTGACCGTAAGGATGGCCGGCCAGGTCATCCTGCAGGCAGTTTAAAGCCCGCCTTCCCGGCGGGCTTGGAAACAAGAAAGAAGGATTTGCATGGCAAAGAAATCGATGATCGCCAAGAGCGAGCGCGAGCCGAAGTTCTCCACGCGCCAGCACAATCGCTGCACGCGTTGCGGGCGTCCGCGCGCTTACTACCGTAAGTTCGGCCTGTGCCGCGTGTGCCTGCGCGAGCTGGCCAACAAAGGCGAGCTGCCCGGCGTGACCAAGGCTTCCTGGTAGGCCCAAACACAAGGTACGTACGGGTGTGCCACGGTTCAGGCGGGGGTGCTAAGGGCGCCTATCCGAACCGAACCGATCGGCTCATCACGAACCAAAGGAGAAACTTACTATGACCATGACTGACCCTATCGCAGATATGCTTACGCGCGTGCGTAACGCTAACTCTGCCGGCAAGGCTACGGTCTCCATGCCCTCCAGCAAGAAGCTGGTCGAGATCGCCCGCATCATGCAGGAAGAGGGCTATGTGGCCGGCTACGAGGTTGTCGAAGGCGAGCCTCGTGCCACGCTCGAAATCACGCTGAAGTATGGCGAGAAGAAGGCCAAGACCATCCGCGGCATCCGCCGCATCTCCAAGCCGGGTCTGCGCATTTACGCCGGCAAGGACGAGCTGCCCCGCGTTCTGGGCGGCCTCGGCACTGCAATCGTCTCCACGTCCAACGGCGTGATGACCGACCGCGACGCCCGCAAGAAGGGCATCGGCGGCGAGGTTATCGCGTACATCTGGTAGGAAAGGAAGGGATAGGTTTATGTCTCGTATCGGCAAGCAGCCCGTTACCGTTCCTGCCGGCGTCGACGTGAAGATCGACGGCCACATCGTGACGGTCAAGGGCCCCAAGGGCGAGCTCACTCGCGAGTTCAACCCCATGATGACCATCAGCCAGGAAGGCGATGAGGTCATCGTCTCCCGTCCTGACGACTCCCGTGAGGCCAGGAGCCTGCACGGCCTTACCCGCACCCTCATCCACAACATGGTCGAGGGCGTTTCCACCGGCTACCAGAAGAAGCTGCAGTTGGTCGGCGTCGGCTATCGTGCCGCGCTGAAGGGCAAGGACCTGGAGATGCAGCTGGGCTTCTCGCACCCCGTGCTCATGGAGTGCCCCAAGAACATCACGTTCGAGGTTCCCAGCCAGACCGAGATCGTCGTCTCCGGCATCAGCAAGGAGCAGGTCGGCCAGGTGGCCGCGAACGTCCGCGCATGGCGCAAGCCTGAGCCTTATAAGGGCAAGGGCATCCGCTATGAGGGCGAGCATGTCCGCCGCAAGGTCGGCAAGGCTGGCAAGGACTAAGCGCGCAAGCGTAACTGAACGAAGGGATTACCATGAATAAGCTTCAGAAAAAGCAAGCTGCGCTGGCCCGTCGCCATCGTCGCGTGCGCGGTAAGATCTCCGGCACGCCGGAGCGTCCCCGTCTTTGCGTGACGCGCAGCAACAACAACATCTACGTGCAGTTCGTCGACGACGTTGCGGGCAAGACCCTGTGCGGCGTTTCCACCCTGGGCCCTGATTTCAAGGCCACGGGCAAGAACGGCGCTAACGTCGAGGGCGCTACCGCTCTCGGTGAGATCGCAGGCAAGAAGGCTCAGGAATGCGGCATCACGGAAGTCGTTTTCGATCGTGGTGGCAACCTGTACCATGGGCGCGTCAAGGCTCTGGCCGACGCCGCTCGTGAAGCCGGTCTGAAATTCTAGAAGGGGTTTAGTCTATGGCTCGCAACAAGCAAGAGAACGCCGCAGCTCCCGAGCTCGAAGAGCGCGTCGTTTATATCAACCGCGTGTCCAAGGTCGTCAAGGGTGGTCGCCGCTTCGGTCTGACCGCGCTGGTGGTCGTGGGCGACCGCAACGGCCACGTTGGCATCGGCATGGGCAAGTCCCAGGAAGTGCCTACGGCCATTAAGAAGGGCGTGGAGGACGCAAAGAAGAACATGTTCTCCGTGCCGCTAACCGACGAGAAGACGCTGCCGCATGAGATCATCGGCGAGTTCGGTGCCGGTCGCGTCCTCATCAAGCCTGCTGTTCCCGGTACCGGCGTTATCGCCGGCGGCGCTGCTCGCGCCGTCCTGGAGCTGTCCGGTGTGGAGAACGTCCTGTGCAAGTCTCTGGGCACCGACAACGTCATGAACGTCGTCAAGGCCACGGCCGAGGGTCTGAAGGAAATGCAGTCCCCCGAGTCCGTCGCCGAGCGTCGTGGCATTTCCGTTGCCAAGATCTACGGCTGGAAGGAGTAAACCCATGTCCGACGCTAAGAAGACGCTGCGTCTTACGCAGGTGAAGAGCTCCATCGGTTACAAGAAGGATCAGGCTGCAACGCTGAAGGCCCTGGGGCTCGGCAAGATCGGCCGTTCCATCGACCAGGTCGACAATGCCAACATCCGCGGCATGATCTTCAAGGTGAAGCATCTCATCAAGGTGGAGGAGCTGTAAAGTTCCCAATCGCCACCTTGGCATACTTACCCGTCTAGGGTAGAATTCTCGATTGGCGTGTCGGTTTTCGGCGCGCCAATCGGCTGTATTGGAAGTTTGCTGGCGGCGAGCTGCCAGCACCGGGCGGGAGCCCGGTAAGCTATCTGCAAGGAGAAAAGAATGGAACTCAAGGACCTCAAGCCCGCAGAGGGCTCTCGTAAGAACCGCAAGCGCGTCGGCCGCGGCCACGCTGCCGGCCAGGGCAAGACCGCCGGTCGCGGTATGAACGGCCAGAAGTCCCGCTCCGGTGGCGGCAAGGGCGCCGGCTTCGAGGGCGGCCAGACTCCGCTGGCCCGTCGTCTGCCGAAGCTGCCCGGCTTCCGCAACATCAACCGCGTCGAGTACCTGCCCGTCAACGTCTCCCGTCTCGAGGAGAAGTTCGAGGCCGGCGACGTCGTCGACGGTGCTTCCCTGAAGGCCAAGGGCATCATCAAGCATGAGGACGCCCTGGTGAAGGTTCTCGGCGATGGCGACATCACCAAGGCCCTGACTATCAAGGTCGATAAGGTTTCTGCCTCCGCCAAGGCGAAGATCGAGGCAGCTGGCGGAAAGGTCGAAGAGCCTTGCTAAGCTCTATCATCGACGCGTTCAAGGTTCCCGAGCTGCGCAAGAAAATCTTGTTCACGCTGGGCATCCTTGCGCTCTATCGATTCGGTTCCTACGTGCCGGTTCCGGGCATCCCGTTCCACGAGTTCGCTCACTCGTTCCAGGATTCGGGCGTGTCCATGACCATGCTGGACTTGTTCACCGGCGGTGCGCTTTCGAACTTCTCGGTATTCTCGCTGGGCATCATGCCCTACATCACGGCATCCATCATCATGCAGCTGATGCAGGGCGTTATCCCGGCTGTTGGCCGATGGGCGAAGGAAGGCGAGACCGGTAGGCGTCGCATCACCCAGGTTACGCGTTACCTGACGCTGGCCTTGGGCCTGATCAACGCCATCGGCTACTTGCTGCTGTTCAAGTCCCCGCAGTACGGCGTGGTGTTCTCTTCCGAGGTCCCCGAGATCGTCACCGATATCCTGGTGGTGTTCACGTTGGTGGCCGGTACCGCGTTCATCATGTGGATGGGCGAGCTCATCACGCAGCGCGGCGTCGGCAACGGCATGTCGCTCATCATCTTCGTGAGCATCGTCAGCCGTGTGCCTTCGGCCATCTTCTCTTCGGTGAACTTGACCACCGATACCGGCATGGGCATTGCCATCACGGTGCTCATCCTGGCAGTGGTGCTCGTGTGCATCCCCGCGATCATCTTCGTGGAGCGTGCGCAGCGCCGTATCCCGGTGAACTACGCCAAGCGCGTGCAGGGTCGTAAGATGATGGGCGGTCAGTCCACCTACATTCCCTTGAAGGTGAATGCGGCGGGCGTCATCCCGATCATCTTCGCAAGCTGCCTGATCTACTTCCCGGCTCAGCTTGCTGCTCTGTTCAACGTGGGTTGGTTGACGGCATTCGCCGATGCCATCTCCACGGGTTGGGTGAACTGGATTCTCACCATCGCGCTCATCGTCTTCTTCGCGTATTTCTACACCTCCATGGTGTTCAATCCCGAGGAGACGGCGGACAACCTGCGCAAGCAAGGCGGCTTCATTCCCGGTGTGCGTCCCGGTTCCGCTACCGTGACCTACATCAAGAACGTGCTGCATCGCGTCACGCTTCCGGGCGGTATCTTCATCGCGGTCATCGCGGTCGTGCCGACCATTATCTTCTACTTCACCGGCAACACGCTTATCCAGGCGTTCGGTGGTACTTCCATCCTCATCATGATCGGCGTTGCGCTCGATACCATGAGCAAGGTTGAAAGCCAGTTGAAGATGCATAACTACGAGGGATTCTTCAAGTAGGGAAACCTTGCAGTTACCGATAGGGAGGGCCTTCGGGCCCTCCCTTTTTTGTTATGATGGAGAAGCATTATCTGCATATCTCGAAAGGATTGCTTCACCATGAACATCGTGTTGCTGGGCGCCCCGGGCGCCGGTAAGGGCACGCAGGCTGCCAAGCTGGTCGAGGATTGCGGCCTGTGCCATATCTCCACGGGCGACATCCTTCGCGCTGCCGTTAAGAATCAGACCCCCCTGGGCGTTAAGGCCAAGGGCTTCATGGACGCTGGCGAGCTGGTTCCCGATGAACTGATCATCGACCTCATGAAGGAGCGCATCGAGCAGCCTGACACCGAGAAGGGCGTCATCCTGGACGGCTTCCCGCGTACCACCACGCAGGCTGTGGCTCTTGATACCATGCTGGCCGAGCTGAAGCGTCCGCTGAACGCCGCTCTGCTCATCGATGTCGACTTCGAGGTCATCGTCAAGCGCCTGACTTCTCGTCGCATGTGCAAGGAGTGCGGCCACATCGGCTCCGTTGCCGATGCCGCTTGCCCCGCATGCGGTGGCGAGATGTATCAGCGCGACGACGACAACGAGGCCACGGTGCGCAATCGTCTTGATGTCTACGAGAAGTCCACGGCTCCGCTGATCGACTACTATCGTGGCTGCGATTTGCTTGTGTCCATCGACGGCGACCGCGACGTCGACGTCGTTTACGCTGATGTGAAGCAGGCTCTGGGTCTGTAGCATCTACCGTAAAAACGTGCATATTGCTTGAGAGGGAGGGGTGAAACTACCCCTCCCTTTGCTTATCCCGTATAATGTTTCGCCGTATGCCTACCATGAAGCAGAACATATCTTACTGGCACCAGCAGCTTATGCTTAAGCATGGCGCTACGGTAAAGCACGTCGTGAAAAGCGCCGTGCTGCTGATCTTTGCGGCTTTGGTGCTGGAAACGTTCGTGTTCAACTTCAACTACTTCCGGACGGCGGGCTACCACACCACCAATTTGGACAACCGTTTGTCGCTGACGAAGACCCTCGATAACCAGTATCGCGTCACCGAAGTCAATCACGTCATCGAATTCAAGAACCTCAATTCCGAGGTCCATAACGTGTGGCTGAACTTCGATTACCGGCAGCCCGCGCAGCAGCTGAAGGTGAAGATCCAGTTCACCGACGAGGCTCACAGCACCTACTTCGATTCCACCGAGTACACGGTGGGCGTTCCCGAGGTGGACGTCAACACGCTGTGCGATCAAAGCGAGTACATCAATCTGAACACCACGGGCCTGGTGACCAATCTTAAGATCACCATCACCGGCGAGGATATCAACTACCCGGTGAAGCTTTCCGATGTGTCCATCAACGCACGGGAACCGTTCTTGTTCAACCAAACGCGTTTCTTGTTCACGTTGGGTATCTTGGCTCTTGCGTTCATCTTCCGTCCGAAGTCGGCCATCTACCGCATCGGCATCGTTCGCAATCCGCGTAAATCCAAGGCTGCGCTCATCACCGCCGTGGCGATCGAGATCGTGCTGCTCAGCTCGTATCTGTTCATGGGCTCGAATCTGGTTGGCGTCGCCACCAGCACGTACAATTCCGGCTCGTGGGATGGCACCGGCATTGCCAACACGTTCAAGGTCGGCGGCGAAAACGCCCAGCAATACGCTGAGCTTGCCAAGTCCATGGCTCATGGCCAGCTGTATCTGGAGGAAACGCCTCCGCAATGGCTCCAAGACATGGAAGACCCCTACGACAAGGGCGCACGTGACGAGCTGCAGAAGGAAACGGGCGAGGAGTACCTGTTCGACGTCGCATACCACGATGGTCACTACTATGTGTACTTCGGCGTGGTGCCCGTGCTCGTGTTTTACTTGCCGTTCTATTTGCTAACGGGGTCGAATTTTCCCACAGCCATCGGCGTGCTCATAGCCGTCATCATGTTTGTGCTGGGGTGTTCGGCGTTGCTTGACAGGTTTGCGCGCTATCACTTCAAGCGAGTCAGCCTGGGCTTGTACCTGTTGCTGCAGATCCCGCTGGTCATGTGCTGCGGCATCCTGTATTTGCTGAAGTTCCCCACGTTCTATTCGCTTCCCATTTCCATGGGGCTGGCGTTCTCGGTGTGGGGCTTGTATCTGTGGATGCGCGGCCGTGCGGCGAAGCGTCCTTGCGGTTGGTATTTGGGCGGGAGCCTGTGCATGGCCCTGGTTGTCGGGTGCCGCCCGCAGCTGATTGTGCTGTCGCTGGTGGCATTCCCGCTGTTCTGGCGCAAGTACATCACGAAGCGGACCATCCTTACGCGTAAGGGCGCGATCGAGTTTGCGTGCTTGATGGCGCCGTATATCGTGGTGGCGGCGGGCCTCATGCTGTACAACCATGCTCGTTTCGGCAGCTTCACCGATTTCGGCGCGAACTACAACCTGACGGTCAACGACATGACAAAGCGCGGTTGGAACATCGGGCGTTTGGCTCCGGCGCTGTTCGCATACTTCCTGCAGCCGCCTTCCATGACCGGCGTGTTCCCGTTTGTGCAGCCTGCTCCGTTTGAGACCACCTACTTGGGGCAGACCATCAAGGAGATCACGTTCGGCGGCGTGCTGGCATGCCTTCCCATCCTGTGGATCCTGCCGTTCTCGCGCCGTATCCTGGCATTGCGCTTCAAAACGCGCTCAACCCGGACCATTGCGGGCGTCATCATCGCCTTGCTGTTCGGTGGCGTGGTGGTTGCGCTGATGGATGCGCAGATGGCGGGTATCTTGCAGCGCTACTACGCGGACTTCAGCTTCATGTTCCTGGCGGCATCGGTGCTTTTGGCGTTCATCGTCAACGAGAACCTCAGGCCCGGATCGACGGCACAGGTGCTGCTCATGAAGGGGCTGCTGACGCTCGTCTGCATCTCGGTGCTGTACGTCGCGCTTCTCTGCTTCGTTCCGGAAACCGGATGGTTCTCCGATATCTACCCCTGGTCGTATCAGGACATCATCGAGACGGTGCTGTTCTGGACCTAGGCGGCAGCGCGCGGCGGGCGAATGCTGCGCGTGCTAATTCCCATTATCAACCCCGACCGATTTTCAATGGCGAAAGAGAGGGCATCACATGCAACTGTTCATCGAGGAGACCTACGAGGATATGAGCCGCCGCGCGGCGGATCTGATCGCCGCCCAGCTGATCGTGGACCCGGCTTCCACGCTGGGTCTGGCCACCGGCTCCACGCCCATCGGGCTGTATGCCGACCTGGTGGAGGACTTCCAGGCCGACCGTATCAGCTTCGAGCAGGTTACCACGTTCAACCTGGACGAGTACCGCGGCCTGTCCCCCGAGCACGACCAGAGCTATCGCTACTTCATGCAGAAGAACCTCTTCGACCATGTCGACATCGACCCTGAGGCAACGAGCGTCCCCGACGGCGCCAATCCTGATGCACAGGCTGCTTGCGAGTCTTACGAGCAGGCCATCGGCGAAGCCGGTGGCATCGACCTGCAGCTGCTGGGTCTGGGCCACAACGGCCACATCGGCTTCAACGAGCCCTGCGACGAGTTCCCCGTGCGCACCCATGTGGTCGAGCTGACGGAGAGCACCATCAACGCCAACAGCCGTCTGTTCGAGTCCATCGACCAGGTTCCCCGCGAGGCCTACACCATGGGCATCGGCACCATCATGAAGGCGCGTGCCATCCTGGTGGTGGCCAGCGGCGTCGATAAGGCGCAGATCGTGCGCGACGCGTTCTTCGGCCCCGTCACGCCGCAGGTTCCCGCGTCCGTGCTGCAGCTGCACCCAAACGTTACCGTCGTGGTGGACGCCGAGGCCGGCTCGCTGCTGTAAGGTGGACCGGTGCCATAATCGATAACACATTCGAAGGGCTTTCCGCGCATGCGGAAGGCCCTTCCATATTTGAAAGGAGCATGCGGGTATGCGCATTGCAAACGGCAAGGTGTTCGACGGTCAATGCTTCCGCGAACGCGATGTGGTGGTGGAGGGGCAGACCTTCTCCAGCATCGAGACATCGGGAGACGTAGCGTGCGGCGCGGGTGGCGCTGCCGATGCGCTGGACGCTTCGGGATGTTATGTGATCCCAGGCCTGATAGATGTGCACTTCCACGGTGCCATGGGCCACGATTTCTGCGATGCGTCCGATGAGGGCATCTCCGCCATCGCGGCATACGAGGCAAGCCGTGGCGTGACCTCCATCTGCCCGACCACCATGACGCTTCCTGAAGAGCGCCTGGCTCCCATCGTGGCCAGCGTGGCCGCGCATGAAGCAGCAGCGGGGGAGGCCGGGATCGTGGGCATCAACATGGAAGGTCCCTATATCGCCCCCGATAAGGTGGGCGCGCAGAACCCCGCATACGTGCGCAGCGCCTCCATCGAAGAGTTCGGCCGCCTGCAGCACCAGGCGAAGGGCCTCATCAAGCTGGTTGACGTGGCTCCCGAGCAGCCGGGCAACCTGGAGTTCATCCGCCAGATGTCCCATGACGTGCGCGTCTCCGTAGCCCATACGTGCACGGGCTATGATGACGCGTGCGCGGCCTTCGATGCTGGCGCGCGCCATATGACGCACCTGTTCAATGCTATGCCCGCGTTGCATCATCGAGAGCCCGGCCCCATTGCCGCCGGTGCGGAGCGAAACGACGTAACAGCCGAGATCATCGCCGACGGCGTGCATATCCATCCTGCTATGGTACGCCTGGCGTTCGCCCTGTTCGGCGATGACCGCATGATCTTGATCAGCGACAGCCTGCGCGCCTGCGGGCTGGGGGATGGCGAATACGAGTTGGGCGGCCAGCAGTTCTTCGTCAAGGGCAACCGCGCCACGATCGCCAACGGCAGCCTTGCCGGCAGCGTCTCCGACGTGATGGCGTGCATGCGCACGGCGGTGCGCACCATGGGCATCCCCTTGACCAGCGCTGTGAAGGCCGCGACGGTCAACCCGGCCCGCGCCTTGGGACTTGACGGCAAGCTGGGCGCCATCGCCCCGGGCTATCAGGCCGACGCCGTGGTGCTCGACCGCGATCTGAACATCAAGCACGTGGTGCTTCGAGGAAAGGTGATCGCGTAGCGTTGGGGTGCTCGGCTGCGCCGCAGCCATGAGGCTTGCGCCGTTCGGGCGCCCGTTCGCACCGTAAGGCGGATTCCATCCTTTGTTTGTGAAACGTTCGCCAGTTCGTTGACGAACCGCGAACCTCGATACTATCCTCATTGAAGTTGGCTCAACAGAAAGAAAGAGGCAAGGTACTCATCATGACCGATTCCCCGTTCCACGGCGTAATCCCCCCGGTGGTCATCCCGCTGACCGAGAAGAAGCAGCTTGACCTGGAGGCCTTCGAGTGCTCCATCAACCGTATGATCGACGCCGGCGTCGACGGCTTGTTCTTCCTGGGCTCCTCGGGCGAGGTCGCGTTCCTCACCGACGCCCAGCGTTACCATGTGCTGCAGGAGGCCGTGGCCATCGTGAACCATCGCGTGCCCGTGCTTGCCGGCGTCATCGACATGGAAACCCTGCGCGTGGTCGATCAGGCCAAGCGTGCCAAGGGCTTTGGCGTCGACGCGCTGGTCGCCACCGCCCCGTTCTACGCCCTGGGCGGCCCGAAGGAGACCGAGCGTCACTTCCGCGCCATCCGCGAGCATACCGACCTGCCGCTGTTCGCCTACGACCTGCCCGTGTGCGTGCATACCAAGCTCGACCCCACCATGCTGGTGCGTCTGGGCAAGGACGGCGTGTTGCAGGGCGTGAAGGACTCCTCCGGCGACGACGTCAGCTTCCGCTGGCTGGTGCTGGAGAACGAGGACGCCGGTCATCCGCTGCAGCTGCTCACCGGCCATGAGGTGTGCGTCGACGGCGCGTACCTGGCAGGCGCCGACGGTAGCGTGCCGGGCCTGGCCAACCTCGACCCGCACAGCTACGTGGAGCAGTGGAAGGCCGCTCAGGCCGGCGACTGGAACCGCGTCAAGGAGATCCAGGATCACCTTGCCCGTCTGATGTTCCTGACCCGCGTGGTCAAGGCCACCGTCGGCTTCGGCGCCGGCGTGGGCGCGTTCAAGACGGCTCTGTGGCAGATGGGCGTGTTCAACACGAACCAGATGCGCGAGCCCGTCCAGCCGCTCGAGGGCGAGGACGTCGCGGCCATCGTCGAGGTCATCAAGAAGGCCGGCCTCATGGACGCGGACGCTCCCATCCGCAAGTAGCTTTTCTTCGCTTTTGCAAGCCGGCGCAGGTTCCACCCGCGCCGGCTTTTTTGTTTGCGGTACCATGGTTGACACCAGGTGATAAGGTGCTTTTCGAAAAGGGAAGGGTGGGGTGCATGGAATATCCCGCATACGTTGCGGCGCTTGATATCGGCGGCACGAAGATCGCCGGCGCGCTGCTGCGATACGAGCAGATCGACGCTGCCCCTGAAGTCGTGTTCGAAACCCAGGTGCCCACGCAGGCGCAGCGTGGGGGCGGCCCTGTGCTCGTCACCGTGTGCGATGTGGCGAACACGGTGCTTGCCGAGGCGCGCTCGCGCCGAGAGCAGGTGCTCGGCATCGGCGTGTCCACTGCGGGCCGCGTGGATGCGGTCACGGGCGGCATCGCGTACGCTAATGAGATCATGCCCGGGTGGACCGGCCAGCCCATCAAGGAGCGCTTGCAGGAGTCTTGCGAGCTGCCGGTGTCGGTGCTCAACGACGTGCAGGCCCATGCGCTCGGCGAGGCACGCTGGGGCGCTGCCAGCGGGGCCGATACCTGCATGATGATCGCTGCCGGCACGGGCATCGGCGGCGCCGTGATCGCCCATGGGCGCTTGGTTCGCGGCAACCACGGTTTCGCCGGCGAGATCGGGCATATCGCCTGTTCGCAGGCTGTAGGTATCCCGTGCGTGTGCGGCGGTGCCGGCCATTTGGAGCTGGTGGCGTCGGGGAGCGGCATCGAGGCGCGCTATGCTGAGATCACGGGCAACCATATCGATGGTGCCGAGATCTCCCGCCGTGCAGCCGAGGGCGAGCCTGCGGCGCACAAGGTTATCATGACCGCCGGCATCGCCCTGGGCGAGGCCATCGCGGGCATCACGAACCTGCTCGATCCCGATATGGTGGTCATCGGCGGCTCGGTGCCCAAGGCGGGCACGAAGTGGCGTGCGGCGGTACAGGAGGGCTTCGAGCGCCAGATCCCGCTGGCGCAGCGCGGTCTGCCTATCCTTGCGGCCGAGCTGGGCGGGCACGCCCCGCTTATCGGCGCGGCCGAGGATCTGCTGGATTACTTGGAGGATGTCAAGGTCCGGCAGGAACTGGACGAGTTTGACGACGCCGAGGGTTTTGAAGCTCTCGGCGAGCCGCATGACTCCCAAGAGCAGCAGAATGGGGAAGAGCCGCAGGAGTAGTTTTCATCGGCATATCGCAGCGCCCGGCGCCGTGGATTCGCGGCTGCGGGCGCCACTGGTTTTCGAATTTTGAAAGGACGGGGAAATGGATCCCATCATCGAGCAATTGCGCGGCAAGGTCATCGCCAGCTGCCAGGCATATATGGGCGAGCCGCTGCGCCACCCCGAGACCATGGCGCAGATGGCCCGTGCATGCGAGCTGGGCGGCGCCGGCGGCATCCGCTGCCAGGGCCTGTCCGATATCGCGGCCATCAAAGGCCGCACCGAGGTGCCTGTCATCGGCATCTGGAAGGAAGGCCATGAGGGCGTCTACATCACGCCCACGCTGCGTCATGCCCGCGCCTGCGTGATGGCCGGTGCCGACATCGTGGCCATCGACGCCACCGATCGCCCGCGCCCCGACGGCAAGACGCTTGAGGACACGGTACGTCCGCTGAAGGAGGAGGGTGTGCTCGTGATGGCGGACTGCTCTACCATCGAGGACATCCGCCATGCGTTCGCCATCGGCTGCGATATCGCCTCCACCACGCTCTCGCACCCTGGCGCCGCCATCGATTGCGGCATGGCCGACGGCCCGGATGTGGTGCTGGTGCGCCAGGCGGTGGAAGAGTTCCCCGGCAAGCCCGTCATCTGCGAGGGCCGCGTGCACACGCCTGCCGACGCCAAGGCTGCCATGGACGCCGGTGCGTGGGCCGTCGTGGTCGGCACCGCTATCACGCACCCCACAAGCATCACCAGCTGGTTCGTGGAGGCTACTGGCAAGTAGGTTTTAGCAGTCCCATCGGAAGCCCCGTCTTTGTTGGTCGGGGCTTCTGTTTGTCCCGTTCGATGAGCCCTTGCTCGGTACTCCAGTCGCTCAGACAGTCCTCGCTTGGTGGAACAGTCCACTGGGCTGTTCCAGTCGCTGCGGAACTCGCTTTATGAGGTATCGAGCAAGAGCTCATCTGTGTTAATCGGATTGTTGGCTTGCCGATAACAAGGGCTTCCTAGGTTATACGTTATTGCTTCTGAAATGTAACCAAATGAAAATCGCCCCCGCTGCTCTTGCGAGCGGCGGGGGCGATTGCGTTTCCCGTTAGGGTAGCGCGTTGGAAGGCTACTTGCCCAGGTCGGGATGGAGCAGGGATGGGGCGGCGCCCAGGAGCAGGCGCGTGTAGTCGTCCTTGGGGTTGTTGAAGATCTGCTCGGCAGTGCCGCGCTCAACGGCCTGACCATGGTTCATGACGATGATCTGGTCGGAGATGTAGCGCACCGTCTGGATGTCATGGCTGATGAACACCATGGCAAGGTTGAGCTCCTTCTTCAGATCCATCAGCAGGTTGAGAATCTGGGCGCGCACGGACACGTCGAGTGCCGAGGTGGGCTCGTCGGCGATGATGGCGTCGGGCTTCAGGGACAGCGCACGGGCGATTGCCACGCGCTGACGCTGGCCGCCGGACATCTGGCCGGGCAGCGCCTCAAGGACGCTGTTGGGAAGGCCCACCATCTCGATGAGCTCGCGCACGCGGGCTTCGCGGGACTTCGCGTCGCCCACCTTGTGCACGATCATGGGGTCCATGAGCTGTTCGCGGACGGTCATGCGCGCGTTCAGGGCCGTTGCCGGGTCCTGGAACACGACGGAGATGACGCGGCCGATGATCTTACGCTGCGCTGCGGAGCGCTTCGTGACATCGGTGCCCTTGAAGTACACATGGCCGGACGTGGGGGTCTGCAGACCGCACATGACGTTAGCCGTAGTGGACTTGCCGCAGCCGGACTCGCCGACGATGCCGATGGTCTGGCCCGACATGAGCTTCAGGGACAGGCCGTTCACGGCGTGGACCTTGTTGGGGTGCAGCAGGGAGCCGGTACGCGTCTTGAACACCACGTGGATATCATCAAGGAAGATGATAGGCGTCTGCTCGTCGTTGTTGGCGACGGCTGCACTGTTGGTTGCTTCGGCCATTAGTTCGCACCTCCCGTGAGATAAGGCTTGACGCCGATGCGCTTCAGCTCGCTGTCAGGCAGCTCGGCGTAATAGTGGTCGGAATTCGCCACGCGCTTGAGCATGGGTCGCACGTTCGACGTCTTGTCCGGATGGCTGGAGCGCGGACGGAAGCGGTCGCCTTCGGGGAAGTCCTTCGGCGAAGGCACCGAGCCGGGAACCTGATGCAGGCGCGCACCGCCGGCCTCGATGGACAGAACGGAGCCGAGCAGGCCGCGCGTGTACTCGTGGATGGGGTTGGTGAGGATCTCCTTCACCGGGCCCTGCTCCACAACCTGGCCAGCGTACATGACGGTGATGGAGTTGGCGACCTCGGCAACGAGCGCCAGGTCGTGGCTCACGAACACCATGGCGAAGCCAAGCTCGTGCTGCAGCTTGTTCAGCAGGTCGATGACCTGCTTCTGGACCGTCACGTCAAGGGCGGTGGTGGGCTCGTCGGCGATGACCAGCTTGGGGTCGCGCGTCAGGGCCATGGCGATGAGCACGCGCTGGCGCTGGCCGCCGGAGAGCTCGTGGGGATAGGAATCCAGCGTGCGCTTCGGGTCCAGGCCGACCAGCTCGAGCAGCTCCTCGGCAGAACGGGTGCCGCCGCGCTTAGTCAGCTGCTTCATCTGAGAGCGGATGAGCATGGAGGGGTTGAGCGAGGACAGGGCGTCCTGGTACACCATGGCGATCTCGCGGCCGCGCAGCTCGTTCATCTCCTTGTCGGAGAGGTTGAGCAGGTTCTTGCCGTCGTACATGATCTCGCCGGAGATCTCGGCCTTTTTGTCCAGCAGGCCCATGATAGCCAGGCTGGTGATGGACTTGCCGCAGCCGGACTCGCCCACAAGGCCCATGGTCTGGCGCGGACGCACCACGAAGCTGACATGGTCGACCACGTTCACGTCGCCATGGCGGGGGAACTTGATGCACAGGTCCTTGACTTCCAGGATGGGCGGCACGTCGGTGCGTGCCGCGAAGCGGTCGGTGCGCGTAAGCTCGGCTTCCTTAAGGGCGGCCAGGCGCTTGTTGAGCATATCGGCCTGAGCGGCGTAGGCCAGCGTCGGGTCGGCGACCATGCGGTCGGCCTCGCGGTCCTTGTTCAGGTCGTTCTCGTCGACCTTGACGGCGCTCTTCGGCGCGGCGATGGCGTCGGTGATGCCCTCGGAGACGATGTTGAGGCACAGAACGGTCAGCATGATCATGATGCCGGGGAACAGCGCCTGCCACCAACGGCCGGCCAGCACGCCGTTGCGGGCGTCGGCCAGGATGTTGCCCCAGGTGGGGGTGGGCTCGGGGATACCGGCGCTGATGAAGGCCAGGGAGGCTTCGAACACGATGGCGTCGGCCACGAGCACGATGGTGAACACGAGGACGGGAGCCACGCAGTTGCGCACAACGTGCTTCCACAGGATCCACGGGGCGCGGGCGCCGGAGACGACGACTGCGCGGACGTAGTCCTGGTTGTACTCGCTCATGACGTTGGCGCGAACAATACGGGCGATTTGCGGGATGTACAAAAAGCCGATGGCGAAGATGAGCGACGGCACGGAGTTGCCGAACACCACGATGAAGGTGGCGGCAAGCGCGATGCCGGGGAAGGACATGATGATGTCCAGGATACGCATGATGACGTCGGCGATGCGCGGGCGCACGACGGCGGCGATAGCGCCGATGATGGAGCCCACGACCAGCGCGAAGCCAGTAGCGCCTAGGCCGATGACCAGGGAGTACTTAGCGCCGCACATCAGGCGGGACATAACGTCGCGGCCCTTGTCGTCGGTGCCGAACAGGTGCGCGGAATCAGGCGCGCAGAACGAGGTGAAGATCTCGTAGGGGCTGTAGGGCGCGATGAAGTCGGCCAGCGCGGCCACTACGATGATAGCGATGAGGATGACCAGCGAGATACGCGCGCCGATGGTCATGTTCTTCCAGCGACGGAAGCGGACCTTGCCGGCGCCGTCCTCCATCTTCTTGGTGAGGTCGCCACGAAGTTGAACCATACTCTACACCGTCCTAATTCGCGGATCGATAAGGATGTAGAGCATGTCGACGATGACGTTCACGATGATGAACGTGATGGCGACGACGAGAACGACACCCTGAACCAACATGACGTAATTCGAGGTAACGCCGGAGACGATGGCCATGCCCATGCCCGGAAGGGCGAAGATGACCTCGAGGACCACGGCGCCGCCGATCATGTAGCCGAACTTCAGGCCAAGCACGGTGACGGGCGTGATCAGGGCGTTGCGCAGCACGTTGCGGGCGACGACGGTGCCGTAGGGGATGCCGAAGCCGCGGGCGGTGCGCACGTAGTCCTTGTCGAGCTCCTCGACCATGGACGTGCGGATGATGCGCGTCATCTGGCCGGTCAGCGGAACGGCAAGGGCGATGCCGGGCATTGCCATGCGCGCAAGCCATCCGCCGGGATCTGCCGTGAACGCAGGCAGGGGGCCGGAAGCGGGCAGCAGGTGCAGCGTGGAGGAGAACAGCAGGATGAACAGCACCGACAGCCAGAACGACGGCGTAGCGATGCAGGCGATGGAGAAGATGCGGATGACCTGGTCGGGCCAGCGGTCGCGATACAGGGCGGACACGACGCCGAGGATGGCGCTGGCGACGATGGCGATGATGAAGCCGAAGAAGCCGAGCTGCAGCGTGATGGGCAGCGCGGTGGCGATGCGAGCGGACACGGACTGGTTCGAGGGACCGAACGTGCCCAGATCGCCATGGAAGAAGCCGGCCATGTAGTCGCCGTAGCGAACGATCAGGGGATCGTTGAGGCCGTGCTCGACGCGGTAGGCCTCCAACTGGTCGGGTGACGCGTTTTCGCCAAGCGCCGAGAAGGCGGGGTCGATAGGCGAAAGCGACATCAGGAAGAAGACGAGAACGGTGACACCGAACACCATGATGGGCAGCCAAAGCAGGCGATTGCCGATCAATCGAAGCAGGTTGTTCACTCGATCCCCTCCTTTCTGTAGGCTCATAAGAGCATGCTTACGTTACATGGTTTGCCATCGTTCAGCTCACGCACGCTGGCAAACCTTCCACATTATACCGATTTGCAAGATTCCTTCGTGGATAAACGGCGAAATAGGATAACTAATCAGCCAGTTGCTTCTCGCAGACGTGCCACCAGTTGTTGCCGGTTCCTCGTGCGTATTCGCAGCCAACGCAGGGCTTCGTGCAGAACTCGGCGCTTCGCATCTGGTCGGAGAACAGATCGTGCCCCTCGTAAGGGGTGCGCGGCAGCTCGGGGTCGGCCTGCTCCATGCCGCGGATGAACATGGAGGCCATCTGCTTCATGCCAAGCGCGGTGGGGTGGGTGCCGTCGATGGCGTCGTAGTCGTAGCCGAACGCCTGCATGTCCACGAGATAGCAGTTGTCGGCGTCGTTGGCGGCAGCGCGGATGATCTTGTTGTACTCGTCGACGCAGATGCCGCGGAACCAGCGTGGGGACGTGGGGCGATGAGCACCTTTCACGCGGCCGGGAAGGAGCGTGGAGACCCAGATGCGGGCGTTCGGGTATTGGGCGTGCATCGTTGCCAGCATGCGGCGGTAGGATTCCTCGAAGTTGGCAAGGGTTCCTTCGGGGGCCATGCCCGCCACCTTGCCATGGTCCGGGCACTCGGCCGCAAGCTTCGGCGGAGCGGAAGGCGTTGCCGCGCAGATCTGCGCGTACCCCGAGCCCCAGCCGTAGTCGTTGATGCCGATATGCACGAGGATGTCATCGGGGGTACGCCCGTCGGCCTGCAGGTGCTCGATGCGCTCGGCCGAGGCGCCGACGGGGAAGTCGCGTCCCTCCACCACGCAACCCGACCAGGACGCGTTGGCCAGGAACTGCCCGTCGAAGTGGTCGATGACCTGGCCCCACCAGGTGTCGTGCGGCGTCTTCACGTCGGTGAGCTCAAGCTGCTCGCCTTCGAAGAACACGCGCCAGCCTTGCGGCAGGATGCCCTCGAAGGAGCTGATGGAGTCTCCGTATACGGAAAACAAACGTGTCATGCGGTGATAACCCCCCCTAAATCGAATTGACGTGAACATGGTATACGCTTCATGCGCATATGGGGTCAAGACGCAAAGAAAGCCCACCTCGCAATGAGGCGGGCTTTCCGGTTGCAGCCTATAACCTGGCGGTTATTACTTCAGCTTCGCGTTCTGGAAGTACAGGCCGGTGGTCGGGCTGGGCTCGAAGCCTTCGATGAGGCCGGCCCAGTAGCCGGTGACGACCTTCTTGTGGAACAGCGGGTACAGCGGCACTTCCTCGGAGATGATGTCGAAGCACTTGTTGTACGCCTCCTGGCGCGTGTTCGCATCGGTGGCCTTGCGAGCCTGGTCGAGGTACTCGTTGAACTCCTGGCACTTGCCGTCGCCGGCCTTAGCCCAGCAGGAACGGCCCTGGCACCAGTCGGTGTTCTCACCGTAGAACCAAGCCAGATGCACGTCGGCGTTCGTGCCGAAGCAGGAGACGTCGCCGGGGGCCAGGAACACGTCGAAGGGCAGGATCTCGTCGGTCTTGGAAGCGGCCATGGTGGGGTAGGGGGCAGCCTGTACGTCGAGCGTGACGTTCATGCCGACGGCCTGCAGGTCCTGCTGGATCTGAGCGGACAGGTCCTTGATCCAGTTGTCGATGACGAGCAGCTTGACCTCGAGGTTCTCCTGGCCGGCCTCCTTGAGCAGGGCCTTTGCCTTCTCGGGATCGTGCTTGTAGACCGTGGATGCCTCGTGGTAGGCCGGGTTGTCCTTCGGCAGGTAGGAGGTCAGCGTCTCAGCGTTGCCGCCCAGCTGGTTCTTGATCAGCTTGTCGTAGTCGATGGCGTAGTGGAAAGCCTGACGGACGCGCTTGTCGTTGAAGGGCTCCTTCTGGCAGTTGAACATCAGGAAGCCGATGCCGTAGCTGTCGACGCTGTCGACGGTGACGCCTGCGCCGACCAACTGGTCGATGTTGGAGAACGGGATGTTCTCGCCGGCGATGGCGGTACCCTCCTGCAGGGCGGTCACGCGAGCGGTGTTGTCAACGCGCACGAGCCACTGCATGGCGTCGGCGGAAGCCGGCTTCGGGCCGTTGTACTTGGGGTTGGGGACGAAGTTCAGCTCGCCGCCATCCTCGCCGTTGCACTCGCCGAAGGCCCAAGCACCGGAGCCGGTCGGCGGGGTGGTCATGGTCTCCTTGGTGATCTCGGCAGCCGGGAACACGCGGCACAGGGACAGGCGCTCTTTGAGCTGCTTGTCGCTGTCGACGAACGGGTAGGCCAGCGTGAAGGACACGGTGGCGTCGTCCTTGGCGGCAACGGTCTCGATGAAGGACAGCATGTCCTTGTAGGTGGCGTTGGCCTTGTTGGCCTCGATGACGGCCACGACGTCGGCGGCGGTCACGGCCTCGCCGTTGGAGAACGTGGCGCCTTCGCGCAGAGCGACCTCGTACTCGGTCTCGGAGACCTTGACGGGCTCGCCGGCGGCCAGAGCGGCGTTGGACTCGCCGGTGAAGTAATCCAGCTCATAGAGGCCCTCCAGGCAGTGCTGGATAGCGGGCAGCATCAGAGCGGAGCTTGCGCCGATGGGGTTGTAGTTAGCGTTCTTGTAGCTGCAAGCAGCGGTGATCACGCCGCCGGTGTTGGCAGCGGAGCCGCTGGGCTTGCCGCCCTCGGAAGAGGAGCTGCTGCCGCAGCCGCTCAGGGCCAGGCCGGCCGTTGCGGCGGCAACGGCGCTGCCCGCCAGGAAAGTGCGGCGAGACAGAGAATACTGCTGTTCCATGGGATTCCCTCCGTTCATCTGTCGAGGCGGCTTTTCGCCCCGAGCCTGCGCATGCGCCTTTCGCGCACGCACTACAGCAAACACGATGCATTATCCCTGAACGGGCTTCGAAAATAAAGAAGGGGTAAAGGTTTTACCCGGGCGTTACGGGGGAACCCCCTCGTGCGCAGGGCGTTTCGGGAAGGTCCTCGGAAGGGCTTGCCGGCGGCGGGCGGTTGCCATGGCGGGGTGAGCGGCAAGCGCGCCGGTCCCGGCGAGCGGGAGGGCCCCGTCTGGTCGAGACCGCTTGCCGAGAGCATCCGCCCCACGCCTGCTCAGAGTTAATCCGTGGGGTTTCGGCGTGCCGAGGCTGCTAATATAGGCGCATTGTACGGCCAGACGATGTTTCCGATCGCGCCGATCGGGGATAGCCTTAGGAGAAGAAATGACGAGAGAATTCAAGTCCATGGACGGCAACACCGCCGCAGCGCATGTCTCGTATGCGTTCACGGAGGTTGCCGGCATCTATCCCATCACCCCTTCCAGCCCCATGGCCGACCTGGTCGACCAGTGGTCGGCAGCCGGTAGGGAGAACATCTTCGGCACGAAGGTGAAGGTGTGCGAGATGCAGTCCGAGGGCGGTGCCGCCGGCGCCGTGCACGGCTCGCTGGCCGCCGGTGCCCTGACCACCACCTATACAGCCTCCCAGGGCCTGCTGCTCATGATCCCCAACATGTACAAGATCGCAGCCGAGCAGCTGCCGAGCGTCTTCCACGTCTCGGCCCGTACCGTTTCCACGCACGCGCTGAACATCTTCGGCGACCACTCCGACGTCATGGCCTGCCGTCAGACCGGCTTCGCCATGCTCGCCGAGGGCAACGTCCAGGAGGTCATGGACCTGTCCGCCGTCGCGCACCTGGCCGCCATCAAGGGCCGCGTGCCGTTCCTGAACTTCTTCGACGGCTTCCGTACCTCCCATGAGGTGCAGAAGGTGGCCGTGTGGGATTACGCCGACCTGGCCGACATGTGCGACTTCGACGCCGTGAAGGATTTCCGCGACCATGCGCTCAACCCCGAGCGTCCGCGCATGCGCGGCAGCCACGAGAACGGGGACATCTTCTTCCAGAACCGCGAAGCCTGCAACGGCATCTACGACGCGTTGCCGGCCGTGGTGGAAGAGTATATGGATAAGGTCAACGCCAAGCTGGGCACCGATTACAAGCTGTTCAACTACTACGGCTCCCCCGACGCCGAGCGCGTGATCGTCGCCATGGGCAGCATCTGCGACGTGGCCGAGGAGGTCATCGACTACCTGACCGCCCAGGGCGAGAAGGTGGGCCTGGTCAAGGTGCGCCTGTACCGTCCGTTCGTCACCGCCAAGTTCTCCGAGGCGCTGCCGGCCACCTGCAAGAAGCTGGCCGTGCTCGACCGCACCAAGGAGCCCGGCGCCCGCGATCCGCTGTACCTGGACGTCGTCAACGCGCTCATGGTCGAGGGCCGCGAGGGCATCAAGGTCTCCGGCGGCCGTTACGGCCTGGGCAGCAAGGACACGCCGCCCGCGTCCGTGTTCGCTATCTTCACCGAGCTGGCCAAGGACGAGCCGCGCGGCGAGTTCACCATCGGCATCGTCGACGACGTCACCGGGCTGTCCCTGCCCGAGGATGCGTCCGCTCCCAATACCGCAGCCGCCGGCACCATCGAGTGCAAGTTCTGGGGTCTGGGCGGCGACGGCACCGTCGGCGCGAACAAGAACTCCGTCAAGATCATCGGCGATCACACCGACAAGTACGTGCAGGCCTACTTCCAGTACGACTCGAAGAAGACCGGTGGCGTGACGATCAGCCACCTGCGCTTCGGCGATTCGCCCATCCGCAGCAGCTACTACATCAACAAGGCCGACTTCGTGGCGTGCCACAACCCCAGCTACATCACGAAGAACTTCCCGATCGTCAAGGACGTCAAGCCCGGCGGCACGTTCATGATCAACTGCCAGTGGACGCCCGAGGAGCTTGAGGAGCACCTGTCCGCCGAGGCTAAGCGCTACATCGCGGCCAACGACGTGCAGCTTTACACCATCAACGCCATCGACCTGGCCCGTCAGATCGGCATGGGCAAACGCACCAACACCATCCTGCAGTCCGCCTTCTTCACGCTGGCGAACATCCTGCCGGCCGAGGACGCCGTGCGCTACATGAAGGACGCCGCCACGCGCTCCTACCTGAAGAAGGGCCAGGAAGTCGTTGACATGAACCACCGCGCCATCGATGCGGGCGCCACGGCGTTCGTGAAGATCGACGTGCCCGCCGCCTGGGCCGATGCCGAGGACAACGCCGAGGTCGAGCACCTCGAGGGCCGTCCCGAGCTGGTCAAGCAGGTCCGCGAGATCATGGAGCCCGTCGGCCGCATGGCGGGCGACTCCCTGCCGGTCTCCGTGTTCGTCGACCATGCCGACGGCCAGTTCGAGCAGGGCGCTGCCGCCTACGAGAAGCGCGGCGTGTCCGTGTCCGTGGCGAAGTGGGATGCCGAGAAGTGCACCGAGTGCAACAGCTGCTCGTTCGTGTGCCCGCATGCCTGCATCCGCCCGTTCGGCCTGACCGACGAGGAGGCCGCCGCCGGCCCCGAGGCCATGGCCGTGCTGCCCATGAAGGGCAAGCACAAGGAGCTGAAGTACACGCTGGCCATCAGCCCGCTGGACTGCATGGGCTGCGGCGTGTGCGTGAAGGCCTGCCCGGCCGACGCGCTGACCATGGTCGGCGTCGAGGACGAGATGGCTCAGCAGGACGTGTTCGAGTACTGCGTGAACAAGATCGCCGACAAGCCCGAGATCGAGGGCACCACGCTGCGCGATAGCCAGTTCAAGCAGCCTTTGCTCGAGTTCTCCGGCGCCTGCGCCGGCTGCGCCCAGACGGCTTACGCCCGCCTGATCACCCAGCTCTACGGCGACCACATGTACATCTCCAACGCCACCGGCTGCTCTTCCATCTGGGGCGGTCCGGCTGCCACCAGCCCGTACACGGTCAACAAGCAGGGTCACGGCCCCGCATGGTCCAACAGCCTGTTCGAGGACAACGCCGAGCACGGCATGGGCATGAAGCTGGGCTATGAGGCCGTCAACGGCATGCTCGCTGCCGACGCCGCCATCCTGGTGGAGGCCGGCGCCGCCGCCGAGGCCGCCCAGGCTTGGCTCGACGCTCGCGGCGACAAGGCCGCCAGCCGTCAGACCGCCGACGCCCTGATCGCCGCCCTGCCCGAGGTTGCCGCCGGCGAAGGCGCCGCAGCCGAGGCCGCGCAGCGCATCCTGGATCACAAGGAGTACCTGGCCAAGAAGTCCGTCTGGATCTTCGGCGGCGACGGCTGGGCCTATGACATCGGCTACGGCGGACTCGATCACGTGCTGGCATCCGGCGAGGACGTGAACATCTTCGTGTTCGACACCGAGGTCTACTCCAACACCGGCGGCCAGGCTTCCAAGGCTTCCAACATCGGCCAGGTGGCGCAGTTCGCCGCCGCCGGCAAGGACGTCAAGAAGAAGTCGCTCGCCGAGATCGCCATGGCGTACGGTTACGTGTACGTGGCCCAGGTGGCCATGGGCGCTAAGCCGGCCCAGACGCTCAAGGCCATCACCGAGGCCGAGGCATATCACGGCCCGTCCATCATCATCGCGTACTCCCCGTGCGAGATGCACTCCATCAAGGGCGGCATGAGCAACTGCCAGACCGAGATGAAGAAGGCCGTGGACTGCGGTTACTGGAACCTGTTCCGCTTCAACCCGGCAGCCGACGCCGGCAAGAAGTTCACGCTGGACTGCAAGGAGCCTGCTGGCGGTTACCAGGAGTTCCTCATGAACGAGGCCCGCTACAGCCGCCTGACCCGCGAGTTCCCGGAGCGCGCCGGCGAGCTGTTCGAGCGCAACGAGAAGGCCGCCATCGAGCGTTACGATCACCTGGTGCGCCTGAAGGCCATGTACGACGGCGAGTAGTTCGTCCGTCCAGCGCGGTACCGCGTTTCCGCCGGCAAGAGCTTTGCCGCGGGATGTCGGGGGCGTGCTGAGGCTTTCGATCGTGCGATAGATCGGTTTCGGAAGGCCGGTCGTCCGAAAGGGCGGCCGGCTTTCTTGCGTTGCGGGGGCGGTGCGGGTTGAGTTGCGGCGATGGGGCGGCGAAACTTCGGGTAAGTCCCATGTATGGGACCGGAGGCGCTCAGGGGGTGCGCTAGAATGTCGGGCATGGATACTTCTATTGCATATGATGTGGTGCTGCTGCCGGATACCGATCGGGCGGTGGCGTATAGGAAACGGGCCGCAGATAGCGGCTGCTCGCTTATGGGCGTGACGGTTGCCGCGTTCGGCGCGTGGGTTCGCGATCTTTGGGAGCTGTACGGCGACGGCAGGACGTTCGTCTCGCGTCTTGAGCGCGAGGCGTTGTTGCGCGCGGCTTGCGAGGGGCCTGCTGAAGGTTGCTGCGTTGATCCGAAAAGCGGTAAGCGCGCGCAGCTTGATGGTGCTAGCGGACGATGCGAGCTGGCGGAAGGCCGCATCGCGGATGGCGCCTGCGCGTTGGTCGGAGACGGCGAAGCGGGAGCGCTCGGGCTCGATCGCGTCGCGGCAGCTTGCGTTGCCGCCGGCGTCGGCCTGCCCGCCTTCGATGCGGCGGTGCAGGATGCGCAGCAGGGCGTGCCGGCGGGTGCTGGCGCGCTTGAGGGGGTGTCTTGCGCGGAAGTGCCGGTGCTGCGGATGATCGGGGGATACCTTGATCGGTTGGCGCAACTGGGGATGATCGAGCCGGGGCAGGCTCTGGCTCTGCTCCCTGAGCTTCTGCCGCAGCGCCCGTTGCGCGTGCTGTTGGAAGATGCTGCTCCGCTTACCCCTGGTCAGGAAGCGTTTTTCTCCGCCTGTCCGTGGATGGACATGGAGGTTCGCGCCGCTTCCGGAAGCCAGGGCCCCGTTCGCGCGCCCGAAGGCGTGCGGGTTCGCTTCGCATTCCCTTCGGGGCAGTATGCATGGCCGGCCCTGCTGGCAGATATCGCGCGCGATGCCCTTGGCGCGGCTGCGGACCGGGGGGCGGCGCCTGCTGCGGTTGCGGTGCCTGCTGCGGCGGCCGGCCCGGCTGCTGGTGATGACGGTGCTTCCAGCTGCGAGGACGCTTTCGGTGACGCCGACGGTTGCCGGGTTGGGCGTTCGGCCGGTACGCAGTCCGCTGCCGTGATGGTTGCGGCGAAGGACCCCGCGGTGCTGTTCGGGCGCGTGGCGCCGGCGCTTGTTCGCCAGGGCCATGTGGTTGCCCTGCGCGGGCGGCGTCGCTTCGTGGACACCTCGTTCGGTCGGGCCATCTGCTCGCTTCACCGTTTCCTTGATGATGGACAGGCGGGCGGCGCCTCGCATATCGAAGGGTATGGGGACATCGCTGCGACCGATGTGGAGCGTTGGAATCGTGCTGACCTGGCCGATTGGGCGTTGTCGCCGTTCTCCGGGATGACGAAGAAGGCGGCGTTCAAGCTTGATGCCGATATGCGCGCCGATCGTACGGCGCGGCGGTCGAACCTGTGCGCACGCCTGCGCGCCGACAACCCGATGTTCGCGGCGATGGAGCGGCTTGCCTTGCAGTTGGACGACCAGGCTGCGGCGGAGCTTGAGGCCGCCGTGCGGCGCATGACGAACCGTTCGGAAGCGTGGCGCGCCGAGCAGCTTGCCGCGTTGCGCGCTCTGCAGCGCGCCGCCGGCGCCGCCAAACTGGCGGGGCTGGGGGCTGATGCGGCGTTTGACCAGGTGCAACGTTTGAAGGTCAGCGTTTCGCGTATCGTGGCGCCGCGCAGTTGCGATGGCGCGGCCTTTAGCGCGCCCGATGTGCTGGTGACCGATCAGAACACGGCGGCGTCTTTGGGAAGCGGCTCGTGCGAGGTGTGCGTGGTGGCGGACTTGACAAGCGCCGCCTACCCGGCGGCCGATCCCGAGGATGCTTCCCGGGTGCTGCTCGAGCATCTTGGCGTGAAGCGCGCCGATTCGGCGCTTGCCCGCATGCGCCGTGCGTTCTTCGCGCTCGAGCACGCTGCAACCGATCAGCTGATCCTCGAGCGCTGCCTCAACGATTCGTCCGCCGACCCCACGTACCCTTGCGTGGTGCTGGAGGAGTTCGTCGACTGTTATCGGGACGACCCTACGGCCGCCGAGGACATCGACAACCCGTATTCGCTTCCCGAACGTCTGCAGGACGGGATGTTGCTGCGCGGCGAAGATGCCTTGTGCTCCAACGATGCGCTGTCGAATGCGCCGGCGTCCGTGGCGGCGCGCATCGAGCGGCCGCTGACGGGTGCGGTGTCGTCCGAAGCGCGTTCGCTCGTGGTGCTTCCGCGTGTGCTGCAGGGCGGGCAGGTGCTCGACGAGCCGTGCCTTTCGCCTTCCCAGATCGAAAGCTATCTGGAGTGCCCGTACAAGTGGTTCGCTCAAAGGCGTTTGCGCCTGGACGACCTGGACGAGGGGTTCGGGCCGCTTGAGATGGGCGACTTCGCGCATAACGCGCTGCACAGCTTCTATAAGCATATGTCCGAGGATTTGGGTGAGGCGAAGGTGACGCCGCAGCTGCTTCCGCAGGCGCGGGAGCTCATGGCCGACGTGCTTGCGCGTCATAAGGCGCTGCAGCCGCATCTTCGCCAGTCGGAGAACCGTTTGATCCCCACGTCGCAGGTGGAGCATCGGGAGCTTGCCGAACTTGAACGCAAGTTGATGGACTACCTGGACTTCGAGGCTGAGCTTCTGCCCACCTTCGCCCCGAAGTATTTGGAATACGACGTGGCTTGCGGCGGCGCGGTGGATTACGCGGGCCACAAGCTGCTGGGCACGGCCGACCGCATCGATGTGGACGGCGAAGGGCGGTGCGCGATCATCGACTATAAGGGCTCGATTTCCGGGTCGTACGCGCTCGGCGTGCGCGAGGAGGGGCGCCTGGGCAAGGTGCAGGCGCTCATCTACGCGCAGGTGGTTCGCCGTACGCTGGGCTTGGAGCCGGTGGGCGCGCTGTACGTGTGCTACGGGCGGCGCAAGATGATTTCAGGCGCCTACGACGGGCGCGTGATAGAGAACGCGCACCTGCCGAACATGCGCCATAAGGATTGCATGTGCGCCGACAGGCCGTTTTCCGATGTGCTCGACGAGACGGAGGAGGCGGTGGCAGCGGCGCTCGAGCGCATGCTGGCGGGCGACATCCGTCCGCGGCCGGAAACGCCCGAGGCGTGCAAGTGGTGCCCGGTCTCATCGTGCTCGGAAAGGAGGGGATAGCCATGGCGTTGACCATCGGCCAGGAAAAGTGCGTCAACACGCTGGACAAGCCGTTGGCGGTGAGCGCCGGCGCCGGCAGCGGCAAGACGTTCACGCTCACCCGCCGCATCGTGCATGCGCTGGAAAGCGGGTATTTGACCGATATCGACCAGGTTTTGGCCATCACCTTCACGTCGAAGGCGGCGGGCGAGATCAAATCGCGCGTGAAGGGCGCGCTGCGCGCCGGCGGCATGACCGAGCAGGCGCTGAAAACCGATGAGGCGTGGATATCCACCATCCATGGCATGTGCTCGCGCATCCTTCGCGCGCATGCGCTTGAGCTGGGGCTCGACCCCGCATTCAAGGTTGCCGACGAGGCCACGGTGAGAACGCTTCTGGATGCGTCGCTTGAAGAGGTGCTCGGCGGCAGGGACGACCTGGTCACGGTCGCCGAAGGCGTTTCATCGCAGCGTCTTGATGCGCTGTTCGCATCGTTCGACGTGCACCCGGCCGGTCCGCGCACAGCGTCGGTCGAAGGGATGGTGCGGCAGCTGGTCGAGGCCGCCTCGGCGCATTCCGACGGCATGGCGTCGCTGGTGGCGCCTCCCGAGGCGCCGAGCCCGATCAAGCTGCTGGCACAGCTGGTGGACGTCGCCGATACCGCGTATGCCTTGGCCGACGGCGTCAAGCCGGGCTCCACGCGCGGCAAGTTCCTGGCGGCGACGCAGGATGCGTTGGAGGGCGCACGCGAGCTGATCGGACGCGGCTCCGACGGGCTGACGTATCGGCGCGCGCTTTCGGCCATGAACGGCTTTCCCGTCCCCGGTCGCAACTTCGGCAAGAACACGCCGTATGGCGAACAGGCCGTTGAGCTGGCGGAACAGTATTGCGCCATTGCCGCGCAGGCGCGCTGCGGGCTGGTGCAGGAGCAGCTGGCGACGCTGATCGATGTGGCGAAGTCGGTTGCGGACGCGTTCGCGCGCCGCAAGCGCGAGGCGGGGTTGCTGGACAACAACGACTTGCTGGCCTTCGCGTCCCGCGCGTTTCGCGACCATCCCGCCATCCAGGCGGCGTACGCCGACCGCTTCAAGCTGGTGATGGTAGACGAGTTCCAGGACACCGATCAGCTGCAGGTTGACATGATCAAGCGCATGGCCGGGGAAGGCTTCTCGCGCATGTGCACCGTCGGCGACGCGCAGCAGAGCATCTACCGGTTCCGCGGCGCGGACGTGTCGGTGTATCGCCGCCATCTGGAGGATGTGCGCCGCCGCAACCCCGAGGGCATCATCGAGCTGCCCGACAACTTCCGTAGCCACGGGGACGTGTTGGCGCTGTGCGACCGCATCTTCGAGCAGCCGCAGGTGTTCGGCGCCGAGTTCATGTCGTTGGCGCCGGGGCGCGCGGAATCCAAGGTCAAGCGTCCGTTCCTGCCTGATGGGCCCCGCGTGCAGGCGCAGGTGACCGTGACCCCGTCGCGCGGCGTGGCGTCTGCGGATGCGGCGGCCGTGGCGGCGCGGCGTGTGGCGAAGTCGTTCTCCGAGTTCGCGGCGGCCGGGCACAGGCCGGGCGACATGGTGGTGCTGCTCGGCGGCATGGGCCGCGCGAACGTATATGCCGAGGCGCTGCGGGCCGAGGGGCTGCCGTGCGTGGTGGCCGGCGGCTCCATCTTCAACCGTGCGCCCGAGGTGGCGCTTATGGTTCGCTTGGCGCAGGCCATCGCGAACCCGAAGTGGACCACTGCGCTGTTCGAGGTGCTCTCGAGCGAGCTGTTCGCCCTGTCCGCCGATGATTTGCTGGAGCTGTCCACGGGGATGGACGAGGAGCGCGGCATTCCTCGCAGACGGGCGTTCGACCAGGGCTTTCGCCATATCGAGCGCAAGGTGGCGTCAGGGCGCGCGGTCTCGCCGGCGCTTGCGGCGTGCGCAAGCCTGATGCGCCGCGCCTCCGAGCAGGTGGGAAACGTGGCGCTCGCCGATATCATGCAGGGCATCGTGGCCGATTCCGGGTGGCTTGCGCGTCTTGAGGCGGCCGGTCCCGAGGGGCTGGCGCGCGCGGGGAACGTGTACAAGGCCATCCGCATGGCGCGCGATATCGAGGCGGCCGGCGGCATGGGGCCCGCGGGCGTGGCCGAGGAGCTGGCGCTGCGCGTGGAGCTCGCAAAGGAGGCGCCGGGCGCGCTGTCCGCCGAAGGCGGCGATTTCGTGCGCATCATGACCGTCCATGCCAGCAAGGGCCTTGAGTTTCCCATCGTGGCGGTGGCCGAGCTGCGCGACGATGCGGCGCGGTCGCAGGCGTTGGAATGCTGCTCGATCGAAGGGCGCACCTACGTGTCGCTCGACGGCGGCCATGTGCTCGAGCGCTTGAAGGAGAAGACCTCCTCGTTGGTGGCCAAGAGCGGGTCGTACCAGCCGTTTTGCGAGTTCGACGACGAGGAGCTCGCCGCCATGGTCTCGCGTAGCCAGCTTCCCGCCGATAGGCGTGCGGCCATCAAGCTGCACGAGGAGCGCGGCGAGGCCGCCGAGTCGCGGCGCTTGCTCTACGTTGCGCTTACGCGCGCGAAGGAGGCCCTTGTGGTGTCCATGCGCGGCAAGTCGTCGAAGGTCGACGCCACCGGCTTGTCGAAGAGCTGCTGGGGCGACGTGCAATCGGCGCTGGTGGGCGAGTGCTGCGTGTTCGAGCCGGGCGTGAGCATGTTCGACTTCGGCGGGCAGCGGCCGGCGCGCGTGGAATGCATGCACCTGACGCTGGCGGACGTCGAGGAGCTGCTGGGGACGGCTGGTTCTGCGGATGGCGCGGCATCGCAGGTTGATGGCGGACCGGGTGCTGATGGGCCTGCGGCTGGCGGTTCGCCCGATGGCTTTGCGGCTGATGGCGGGTCTGGCGTCGGTGGACCGGGCGTTGACGAGGCTGCGGCTGGCGGTTGTCCTGCCGGCGGCAAGTCGGGTACGATCGCCCTTCCCCTGGTGAGGCCGTACGAGCCCGAGCGGGGCAAGCCCTATGAGGGTGCGCGGGCAGGGGTGTTCAGCTATTCCTCCATCGCCGAGGACGGCGACGGGTTCGCCGACTTCTCCGTGGAAGATGCGGCCGACGATGCCGCCAGCGCTTCCTTGGGTGCGCGTGACGCCGATGCTGCTACGAGCTTGGGAACGGCGTTTCATCGCTTGGCGCAGCTGGCGGCCTTGGCTTGGCAGTCGGGTTGTGCCCTTGAGCGCCCGGATGCTGCGCGCCAGCAGGCACTGGAGCGCTTTTGCGGGCTTTCCGCCGAGCAACGTGATCGTTTGGATGCTGCGCTTGAGCGGTGGTTCGCCAGCGACATAGCGTCGCGCATGGGCGCATGCGAAAGCGCGAGCCCCGAGGCGCCGTTCCTTGTTCGTGTGGGCGGCCCTTGCGATGCGGCCTACCTTGAGGGCGAGATCGACCTTTTGGGGTGTGTTGCCCCCGCCGGCACGCGCGAGCAGCCGGCCGGCAGCGCGTTGGTGGTGGACTACAAGACCGGCGGTTCGCCTGCCGAAACCGCCGAGCAGCTGCACGAGAAGCATCTGCTACAGGCCACATGCTATGCGTATGCGGTGCTGTTGGAAGGATATGCGCAGGTGGAGTGCGTGTTCGTACGCGTCGAGCAGGACCGTGCCGATGCGCCGGGGCAGCCGCAGACGGTGTCGTATCGTTTTGATGCGGCCGATGCCGACGAGATGGGCCGCGCCCTTGCGCGGGCGTATCATGGGCACGGTCAGCTGTAGGATTTGAAGGGACGTTTGCGTGAACATCCAGATTTTCGGCACGAAGAAAAGCTTCGATACGAAGAAGGCCCAGCGCTATTTCAAGGAGCGTCGCATCAGCTTCCAGTTCATCGACCTGAAGGAAAAGGGCATGAGCAAAGGCGAGCTGCAGTCGGTGGCCAACGCCGTCGGCGGCCTTGACGAGCTGATCAACCCCGATGCCAAGGACGCCGATACCGTGGCTTTGCTGCAGTATCTGGCGGCGGACCAGAAGTTCGAGAAGGTGCTCGACAACCAGCAGGTGCTGTGCGAGCCGGTGGTTCGCAACGGCAAGAAGGCCACGGTGGGCTATCGGCCTGATGTGTGGAAGGGCTGGGAGTAGACCAGTTTCGTCGGCGCCTGAGGGCATGTTGAGGTGCTGCTATGGCAAGCACGTTGATCGTCGCTTGCGCGCGCCCCTGTCGGAGATGTGTTGGCAGCCAGCATGAAAATGTCTGGCTGCTATCGTGAAAAAGCCTTCTATTTCCTGTGTTCGGGAAATAGAAGGCTTTCTTGTGCATACAGGTTTCGGGATGAGGTGCGACGCGGAGACGAGGGGGAAAGCTGCCGGATCGTCGCGCCGGTTCGTGGCTAGCGCCTTGCGTGCTTTCCGCGTGAGGCTTTGCCGTAGTCGGCGAACGCTATTGTGCGGTAAACGGCCACCAGGGCCGCGCCGAGCAGGATGCCGCCAAGGATGTCGGTGGCCCAGTGAACGCCCGCCATGGCGCGTGCGGCGATGATGCCCACCATGCCCGCGGCGCAGATGACCAGGGCCGCAGTGCGAAGGCCCCCTTCGCGGATGCGTTGCACGGCCTGGATCATGGCCGTGCCGCACATGGTGACGGCAAGCAGCGTGTGCGACGAGGGGAACGACGGTTCGCAAACGCCGTCCTCCAGGATGGGCCGGTTGTTGGGCGAGAAGCAGTTGAACAGCACGTATAGCACCAGCATAGCGCCGTAGGTTCCCAGCAACAGCCAAAGATCGCGATCGACCCCGTTGCGGCTTCGGGAACGGATCAGCTGCTTGCAGCCGACTATGGCAAGCATGAGCGCGCCGACGGCCGGAACGATGAGCAGCGCATTGGACAGCTTCTCCATGAGGTCGTTTTGCCCGAGAATGGCGCGGGCATCAAGGTTGAAGGTGGCAAGGCCCACCAAGCTGCCATCGCCTGCGATAGGCTGGCGGTCTACGAATACCAGCGAAACCGTGAGCGCGGCGAACAGCGCAAGGAGCACGCCGGCGGCGATCGCGGAGGCGTGCGCGGTAGTGCGGTTGTGCATGAAAACTCCCATCTGGCCTTCGAATATAAAGAGAAGGTAAAGAGATGGTAAAGCCGAATGCATCCGGCATGGGGTCAACCGCTCGATTTCGAGGAATTCTGCAGAAAGCGAAATGGGAGGGAGAAATTCTGGGCGCCGCCTCTGGCTAGGCGAGGGTGTGGGCGAACAGGCAGGCGGAGTTGCCTTGGGCGGCGTTTTGCTTGAAGCGTTGCACCAGATCAAGGCGCGATCGGGTGGATGTCGCCAACGGTTGGGGAAGGGCGTCCGGGGCAAACCAGCCCACTTCAAGGCTTTCGTCATCGGCGACGCGGGGCTGCGCATTGCCGTCTTCGCGTGGTCGGCAGAGGAACAGCAGGTCCATGTATTGGCATTGGTCGCCGTTGGCGTAGGTGACCATATACGGGGACGACTTCACGCTGACCAGGCATACGGGCTCGATGTCGACGCCTGTTTCCTCGAGGGCTTCCCGCACGCAGGTATCGGCCGGTTCTTCGGCGGGTTCCACGATGCCGTAGATGAGCGCCCACTGCCCGGTGTCGGCGCGCTTGCCCAGCAGGATGCGGCCTTGGGCGTCCTCCACGTAGGCGGTGATGCCGGTGAGCCATAGCGGGTCGTTGCCGATCTTCGCGCGCAGGTTGGTGATGAACTCGGGCGTTGACATGGCGATATTCCTTCCAGATGCCGCGCTGCCCGCCGGTTGGGCGGGCAGTCGGGATGAAGCGGGGTTGGCGGGGCGTTGCGAACGGACCCCGATATGGCGCTGC
This sequence comes from Eggerthella sp. AM16-19, assembly GCF_003474385.1. Classification (NCBI taxonomy): domain Bacteria; kingdom Bacillati; phylum Actinomycetota; class Coriobacteriia; order Eggerthellales; family Eggerthellaceae; genus Eggerthella; species Eggerthella sp. AM16-19. The sequence continues at coordinate 58,641 of NZ_QUCY01000004.1, read as the reverse complement.
GGACGGCGGCTACACGAACTTCACGGCGGTGCCGTATGCGAGCATCTCGATGGTGCCGGGGTTGATGGAGCCGCTCGAGAAGCGCATGGCAACCACGGCATCGGCGCCGAGACGCTCGGCCTCGGCGATCATGCGGCTCTCCGCCACGGTGCGGGCTTGGTCGGTCATCTCGGTGTACGACTTGATCTCGCCGCCCACCAGCTCCTTCATGCCTGCCATCATGTCGCGGCCGATGTGGCGCGAGGTGACGATGTTGCCGCGTACCAGCCCGAGGACTTGGACGTTTTGACCGGGTATCACGTCTGCGGAGGTGACGATCATGGGGAAGCTCCTTTGCGTTTGGGGCGGATGCGACGGTGCGCGTGCACGCCGCGTGTCCGCTCTATTATACCGCAACCCTGTGGTCGCGCTGTGGCCCTGCGTTCCCGTCGGCCGGCCAGGTTGCGCTTTCGGCTTTCGCGGCATTTGCCGCCTAAGTGCGCATTTGGCCAGATAGGGGCCTTGTCGGGGCATTGCGGCGGGCGTATCTTTAACCTGCATGAGAAGTTACGGCTTGGTAACCTTGCGATTGGGTCCGGGTGTTGCGCTAGCTTTCGGCGACGATGCCTCGGATGCCGATTCGGGCAGCGTCCAGACGCCGACGACAGTGCAGCAGCCTGCGGAATCAAGCCAGCCCGCAACCGCCTCGTCGGAGCCGAAAAGCCCGTTGACGATGTTCGTGTCGCAGGTGGACAATTCCGCGTATCCGCAGGTCACCTTGTATACGAAGATCGCCGACCAGGCGGGTTCCACGCCAAGCGGCCTTGATGTGTCCCAGTTCGCCGTCACGGAAACCGATTCATCCGGCTCGCAGTATCCGGCAACAGTCGAGCAGGTGGTCCCGCTTGCCGTGGGCGATGCCATGAACATCAACCTGGTGGTCGACCAGAGCGGGTCCATGAGGGCGCGCAGCAAGATGGACAGCGCCAAGAAGGCGGCAAGCTCGTTCGTCGACGAGATGGTGAAAACCCAGGGCAATGTGGCCGAGATCACCTCGTTCAACGATTATGTGTACAATCGCCAGCCGTTCACCTCGAGCGCCGCGCTGCTCAACAGCGCCATCGATGCGGTATCGTCCACCGGCGAGACGGCGCTTTACGACGCGCTGTACTGGGCGCTGCAGCGCACGAACCTGAAATCGGGCTCGCGCGTGGTCATAGCGTTCACCGACGGCGAGGAGAACAGCAGCAATTGCAGCTTGAACGACGTCATCACGCTGTCCCAGCAAACGGGCATCCCCGTCTACATCGTGGGCGTGGGCGGCGATGTGAATCGCAGCTCGCTGCAGTCGTTGGCGTCAAGTTGCAACGGCGCGTACTACGATGCGGCGTCGGACGATTTGGCGCAGGCGCTTCGCCAGATCTACCAGTCCATCTACGACGATCAGCGCTCCATGTGCCGCGTGGTGTTCACCTCCACGTGCCCCGGCAGCACCTCCGCCACGCGCACCGTGCTGCTCAGCTGCTCGGATTCGGGTCCGTTCGCAGGGCAGATCTCGCATACGTATGTGCCCGTGACCAGCATCTCCTCCTACGATACCAGCGTGAGCTCGCAGGATTACGTGCTGCCCGGCAGCGCTTCGAAGTGCTACTCGCGCTCCGAGCTGGAGAAGATGTCGCTGTGGGAGCTCTACCTTGCGCGCAACGAGATATTCGCGCGCCACGGCCGCGGCTTCAAGAACCAGGACCTGACCGATTACTTCGCCACGAAGCGCTGGTACACGCAGACGTACACGCCCGAGGAGTTCGACGCCATATCCTCCTCGCAGCTCAACGACTACGAGCTGAAGAACGTGCAAACCATGTACGAGATCGAGCAAAGCCGCAATTCCCCGTACCTGGAGACGGCGGAGTAGGCTGGCGCGAAATCGCCCGAGATGAGCAAGGCCCGCGGTTTGCGCCGCGGGCCTTGCTGTTGCTTGGTTTGCTTTTCGGGCCGTGCCGGGCCTTACGAGTTCACCCAGGCGCGGATGCGATAGCGCACGCCCAGCTCGTCGCAGATGCGCTGGCAGGCGGTTTCGTCCTCGTGGCTGATGGTCGTCTCCACGGTGGTCATCACGACGTTGGGCACGTATTTGCGCACTTCGCGGGCGAAGTCGAGCATGCCCGGGAACGCCTTGTCGCCGAAGCGGCTGCGCACGATGGCGGCGTACTCGTCGGCATTGGGGGTGTTCAGGCTGATGGAGACCGTGTCCACGATGCCCTCGAACTCCGGCGCGATATCTCGGCCGCAAATCAGGCTGCCCTGGCCGTTGGTGTTCACGCGCACGGGCAGGTTGTAGCGGCGCTTCACTTCGGCTGCCACGCGCTTGAGCATGTCGAAGGCGCAGGTAGGCTCGCCGTAGCCGCAGAAGACCACCTCTTCGTAGCGGCTCATGTCCTGCTCGTCGAACGCGGCCATGACCTCCTCGAAGGAGGGCTCATGGTCGAGCCACAGGTCGTTCTCGCCGCCTTCGCCGTCTTGGCCCACGCCGTCGGCGGTTTGGCGGATGCAGAAGGTGCAGGCGCAGCTGCAGCGGTTGGTCAGGTTGACATAGAGCCCGTTGTGCACGGGGTATACGATGGTCTCGGCTTTCGTTTTCGCCATGATGAACCTCTCTCGCTTGAGGTGGGGGGGCGAAGGTTGCGATGCGGTTCGCCTTCCCATTTCCGTTTAGGGTACGCCTTAAGGTGCGCCTGCTGCAAGGTGCACGTCCTCGGCCGGCGCGCGGTGCGCGATGCTAGCGCAGGTTGCGCAGCTCCTCCTCGATGGGCAGGCCGTCGGTGCGCGGCAGGTCCATGTCGATGGCGCGCTCGACGCAGGTGCACACGAAGTGCGAGGCCTTCTCCACCGACTTCTCCAGCGGCACGCCGTTGACCGCGTCGGCGATGAGGATGGCGGAGAACACGTCGCCGGTGCCGGAGCGCTGCCCGCCTAAGCGCGCGGTTTGCACGGTGAAGGACGTGCAGCCCCGCTCGTAGCACACGTTTGCCACGCGGTCTTGGAACTCCACGCCCGTGACCACCACGCGTGCGGGGCCGGTTTGCGATAGCTGCTGGGCGATCTTTGCGGCATCTTCGCAGGTCATGTCCTTGCTGAAGGGCATACCTGCCAGGATGCACGCTTCGGTGAGGTTCGGGGTGATGATGTCGGCTTTCGCCGTGAGCTCGGCCATGCGTTCGCACATCTCCGTCGTGTAGGTGCCGTAGGGGTGGCCCTCGTCGCCCATGACGGGGTCGACCATCACGATGCAGTCGGGGCCGTCGAACTCGTCGATGAACTCGCTGACCACCGCGATCTGCTCCGCCGAGCCCAAGAAGCCCGTGCAGATGCCGCGGAACTTCAGGCCGAGCTTGCGCCACTCGCGGATGTGTTCGCGCATGTAGGGCGTGAAATCCTGGAAGCTGTAGCTGGGGAAGCCCGTGTGGTTGGACAGCACCGAGGTGGGCAGCACGCAGCATTGCACGCCAAGCTGGGAGATGACGGGAAGCTGCACCGCCACCGAGCATCGGCCGAAGCCGGTGAAGTCGTTGATGAGCGCGATCTTCTTCTGATTGTTGTGATTGGGCAAGGTGGTATCGGTGGGTTCAGTGGTGCTCACGGGGGGCGTCTTTCCTTGGGATGTTTCCTTACGCGCACATTATAGGGGAGGGAAAGGCCCTGCCGCGGCGCGTCATGTGGAATGCCCGCGGATTCCGTTTTCGCCGGTGAGGTTCGGCCGGGGGAGGCGCCGGGAAGGCGCAGTTTAGCTGCCTACCAGGTCCATTGCGTGCAGGGCGAAGTTTCGCACTATGCGATGGCGCGCGGTTTCGCGGTCGTCGCGCGTTACGATGCAGATGGGGATGCGCGGGTCTTCGGCCGGATCGATGGGGATGAGCGCGGTCGCGAGCTTCGCCTTCCTCAGGCGGTTCAGCACCACGCTGAAGTAATACCCTTGCTTGATGGTGATGTGCGCCAGCGCGTCGGCGGCGGTCGTGATCTGGTTGACGTTGCTCACCAGGTGAAGCTGCTTGCAGGTGACCAAGATCGAGCTATTGAACGAATCGTAGACGCCGGATTCCCCCGCTGGATATTTCCCCAGGTCGGCAAAGGTGACGAACTCCTTCGATGCAAGGGGATGCGTGCGCGCCACGGTGATGCCGGTGGGAAGGGAGCCCATGGGGGTGCACGTGCAGCCTTGCTTCTCGTATTTACCGATGGTCACGAGCGCGTCGTATTCATCGGGGTCGATGCCGCGCGCCATCTGCTCGCGGCTTGCCAGATCGAACGTGATGGGCATACCGGTGTTGCGTTGGAAGAACATCGACCACGCCCGGCGCAGCTGATCGTCGCCGTCGAAGGCGGGCGAGCAAAGGGCCATTCGGAACGGCGCCAGGCTTTCGGGTTCGGGCAGCCCGCCGCCGAAGGACATCGTTTCCAGGTCCGTGTACGCCCTCGCCGCAACCTTGGCCTTCTGATAGAACGCGCGGCCTTGCACGGTGGGGTTGACGCCGCTGTTCGTGCGATCGAACAGCTTCTGCCCATATTCCCTTTCCAGGTCGCTGATGGCCTTCGACACCGCTTGGGCTGAGACGTTGTGGCCTCGCGCCGCCGTGGAGATGCTTCCCTGCTCATATACGGTGACGAAGTACTTAACCTGGTTGATGTTCATGTCGGGGATGCCTCAGCTGGTTCGGGATCGGGGTATCGAATCAAATGATACCCCTTCTTGGCGGAAGCGGGCGCTATTTCGCGATGCTTGAGGTGGGGCCGCGAAAAACGGCATCACACGGCGCGTGCGTTGCGGGGCGGTGGGATGGGTGGATAGGGTGTGGAAACACACCCCCCTCAACGAGCGATTGAAACGGGCGGTTCCGACGGCTCGGGTACCGCGCGCGAGTAGAATCGAGGCTCTATGGAATCGCGCGGCGCCTGTTCGGGGCGCAAGGCGTTTTCGGAAAGGAAAGGGGGACCGTATGGGGAGCGTTTTCAAAGCGAGATGGGCGGTTTGCCTGCTTGCGGCGTGCATGGCGGCGTGCGCGTGTCTGCTGGGCGGATGCGCCGCCGGGGAAGCGTCCGGCGGCATGCTCAAGGTCGGGGTGCGTGCCGATGTGGTGGGCTTCAGCTCCTATAACGAGCACACGGGGAAGTTCTATGGTGCGGAAGTGGATATCGCCGAGGAGTTGGCGCGTCGCTTGGGCTATGCCGGTGCGGAGTTCACGGCGGTCACGCCCGAAAGCCGCGAGGAGATGCTGCAAAGAGGGGCGGTGGATTGCCTGATCGCATGCTACTCGGTGTCGGACGAGCGCTCGGAGCTCTTCGATTTTTCGCCCGAGTATTGCACCGACTCCATCATTTTGGTGGCGCAGGACACCTCGCTTATCAAGGGCATCGACGACTTGGGCGGCTGCACCTTCGGCGCCATGTCGGGCGCGAACACGGCCCCGCAGCTGGCCCGCCATCTTGCGGAGGTGGGCTTCAGCGACGGCAAGCAGCTTTCGGCATCTTCGGATGGCTGCGATGCCGAATACGACACTTGGCATCTGATGATGTATTCCAGCTATCAGGAGCTCTCCGACGCCCTTGAATCGGGCGAGGTGGACGTGATGGCGTGCGACGGGGTCATCGCCAAGGCGTATCTCAACGACGAGCGCGTCATCTTGCCCGGTTTTTCCATCGATCCGCAACGTTATGCCGTCGCCACGCAGAAGGGCAGTGCGCTGTCCGGTCGCGTAGGGGATGCCGTCAGGGGCATGGTCGACGACGGCACCGTCGCCGCGATCATCGACGCATGGGATTAAGGATAAGGAGGCAGGTGCCGTGATGTACCGTACGAAGGGGAAGGCCGCCTTCCTGGCGGTGGCGATAGCCGTCAGCATGGTGGTCATGGGCATATTGCTCAACGGCATGCAGGAGCGTTTGCAGCTTGAGAGCCTTGACCACGAGATCCGCCAAGAGGCGGCCGAGCTGCCCGGCGTCCTGCAGGCTGCGACCGATGAGACGGTGGGTAACGAGGAGACGTTCGACGCGATTTACCAAAGCAAGGCGGAAAGCGTCGCCTTCATGGCGCGCAACGACGTCGGGTTCGAGACATCCGATGCGAAGATGCGGGAATACAAGGACCTGCTGAAGGTCGACAACATCATGGTCGTCGCGCGTGACGGGCGGGTTGTGGCGAAGGCCGCCGATACCAAGGCGAACTTCGCCTACGACAGGTTCAACGCCTTGCGGGCGACGTTTGATACGGGCAAGGCCTCCGATGCGGTGGAGATCGAGCTGCCTGAGCGGGGATGGCTGGAGCGCTATTACGCGTGCGCGCTCGACGACGATTCCATGGTGGTCATCGAGAACAGCCCCTCCGAGCTGCGCGAGCTTGTCGATGGCACCAGCTCGACCGCCAGCGTGCTCAAGGATATGACCGTCGGGCGCAACGGCTACGTCATGGCGGTTTCGGCACGGGATTACCTGGTCACGTACAGCCCCGATACCGCCGTGGTGGGCGCTGACGCCCTTGAGGCGGGGCTTGACGTCTCGGATCTTGAGGACGGCAACTTCTTCCATGCCGAGTTCAATGGCGAGGCGCTGTACTGCGGCGTGTTCCAAATCGATGATGCGTATTATCTGTACTGCGTCCCCGAGGCGGATCTGGCGGGTTCCCGCGCGATCACCGTCGGCGTCATCTTGTTCGTGTTCCTTGCCGTGATGGCCGTCGTGGCCTTGTACGGCATCTTCGTGATGCAGGAGGGTTCGCGCGCGGGCGCGGGCGAGGGGAGCGTCTCGTTCGGCGGATACCGCTACAACAAGGCCATCGGCAAGAAGGCCATCGTGCTTTCCATCGTCGGGTTCCTGGCGATCGTCGGCGTCGCCTTCTATATGCAGACGTTGTTCGCCCTGTCCAGCCAGGCCGTGGCCAACGGCCAGCGTTGCGCCGAGGTCTCCGAGACGCTGGCGTCGAACACCAAGAGGGCGGACGTGCTGGAGGACCAGTATGCGCAGCGTTATCTCGACAAGAACCACCTTGCCGCGTACATGATCGAGCGAAACCCCGAGCTGATCTCCCATGGGAAGCTGGTCGAGATGGCCGATGCGCTGCAGGTCGCCTATGTGTACGTGTTCGATGGCAACGGGAACATGACGGCGTCGAACACCTCGCAGCGCAGCTACAGCCTGTCGAACACCTACGGCGACTCGTCCTATGCGTTCCGCAGCCTGTTGGCGGGCAAGGACGAGTTCATCCAGGAACCGTCGGTCAACGCATCCACGGGCGAGGTGGACCAATGGCTGGGTGTCGCGCTTTACGACGATAGCGGCATAGCAGGCGGCCTCGTGCAGATCGGCGTGCGCACGTCGAATCTGGCGACGCTGATGAAGAGCCTGCAGATCGACCATGTCCTCGACGGCGTGAAGGTGGGCTCCGAGGGATTCGCCTTCGCTTTGGGTAAAGAGGACGACACCGTGGCGTATTATCCGAACGCCAAATACATCGGCAAGTCCGCCGAGGAGCTGGGCTTGGAGAAGACCCAGATCAAAGACGGGTTCTCAGACTACATCACCGTGGGCGGCGAGCGGTATTTCGCAAATTGCACCGAGCTTGCCGACTATTACCTGTTCGTTGCCGGCCCCGAAGGCGAGCTGATGGCCGAACGCGGCCCCCTTTCCGTGGCCACGGGCGTCATCGCGCTGACCTGCCTGCTGTTCGTGTTCGCCGTGCTGTCCCTTGAGCATCGCGCGCAGGGCGAGCCGGGCGAGCAGGGCCGTCCGTCGGCGCGAAAGGGGCATCGCGGCTCCGATGCGCGCATGGTGAACGTGGTCATGGCAGATGGTCGCACGAAGCGCACGGAGAGCGCGGTCAGCCGCTGGCTGAACGTGTCCATGGCCTGGAACGAGAAGTCCCCCGAGCAGAAGCTGGCGACGGTGATCCGCTGGTTTGCGGGCGTGGGCGTGTTCTGCGTGTTCCTGGCGGTGGTGTTCGGCGACAGGGTCTTTTCGCCGGATTCGGTGTTCGCCTACATCCTGGGCGATGGCTGGGAGCGCGGCGTGAACGTGTTCGCCGTCACGGCGTCCATCATGTACGCATGCGTGGCGATCACCGTGGCGACGATCGCGCAGTGGGTGCTGCGCCTGCTGTCCGACGTGCTGGGGACGCGCGGCGAGACGGTGTGCCGTTTGCTTTCAAGCGTGGTGAAGTACGGCATGGTCGTGTTCATGCTGTATTGGTGTCTTGGCGTGTTGGGCGTCGACACCGCAACGCTTCTGGCTTCCATGGGCATCATCACCTTGGCGCTGTCGTTCGGCGCGAAGGACCTTATCACCGATATCCTGTGCGGTCTGTTCATCATCTTCGAGGGCGAGTTCCGCGTTGGCGACATCATCCAGGTGGGTAGCAGCACCGGCACCGTCATGGAGATCGGCGTGCGCACCACGAAGATCAAGAACGGCGCCGGGGATGTGCTGGTCCTGCGCAACAGCGGCATATCCAATGTGGTGAACAAGACCAAGCTCGACTCCTATGCCAACGTCGATGTGGTCATTCCCACGGGCGAGAGCCTGCCGTACGTGGAGAACGTGCTTTCGCGTGAGCTGCCGAAGGTGGCCGAGCGCGTGCCCGAGATCTTGGACGGCCCGTTCTACAAGGGCGTGGTCGAGCTGACCGATTCGGCTATGACCATCCGCGTGGTGGCGACATGCTCGGAGACCGATCGCGCGGCGCTCGAGCGCAGCTTGAAGCGCGAGATGAAGCTGCTGCTCTCGCGCAACGATATCGCGCCGTACCAGCTGACCTGCGAACACGACGAGGCGGAGCCGACGGCCGATGAGCTTATGGAGAACGCCGCGCAGCTCAAGGAGGCGGATGCCTTCAGCGAGCAGCAGGCCAGCGCCGCGCGCAACGTCGGGAACGACGCCCGCAAGTAGCGCTTCCCCGTGCTGCGGCGTCGGGAAAACCGTCGAGAGCCCGGAACCGTGGAGAAAGCAGGGACGGGTTTCCATAAAACCACCCGGAAGAGGTTGGATGGGGCTACCCTGCGATAGTGGTACCATATGACGTTGCGCCTGCGTATGCGGGCGCAACGTTTCAGCTTGCTATGGGACGGTTGCCCAAGGTGGCCGTCCCTTTGCGTTGGGAAAGGGAATGGATATGGCGGAAAACGCACCCAAGGCGCCCATGGCGGCGTCGGGCAAGGAGACACCGGCCTCGCGCGAGCATTTCGCGTCGCGGCTGGGATTTATCCTGATCAGCGCCGGATGCGCGATCGGGCTGGGCAACGTGTGGCGATTCCCCTACATCACCGGCGAGTACGGTGGAGCGGCGTTCGTGCTGTTGTACCTGGTGTTTTTGGTGATCTTGGGCATGCCCGTCATGGTCATGGAGTTCGCCGTGGGGCGCGCATCGCAGCGTTCGGCTGCGCAGGCCTTCGACAAGCTGCAGCCGAACGGGAAGTGGCATTGGTTCTCGTGGTGGGGCTATATCGGCTGCATGATCTTGATGATGTTCTACACCACTGTGTGCGGATGGATGATCTCGTACGTGCCGCAGATGGCGTCGGGCATGTTCAACGGCGCCGATGCGGCGTTCGCGGGCGCGGCGTTCAGCGGTATGCTGGAGAATCCCGCGTGGCTGATCGGATGGATGGTCGTGGCCGTGGTGGTCGGCTTTTTGGTGTGCAGCTTGGGCCTGCAAAAGGGCGTCGAGCGCGTCACGAAGGTCATGATGGCCACGCTGTTCGTGGTGATGATCGCGCTGTGCATCCGCGCCGTCACGCTGCCCGGCGCCGCCGAGGGCATCGCGTTTTACCTGGTGCCCGACTTCGGGCGCCTGTTCGCCGACGGGTGGTCGACGTTCGGCGATGCGGTGTACGCGGCCATGGGCCAGGCGTTTTTCAGCCTGTCGCTGGGCATTGCGGCCATGGAGATCTTCGGATCGCGCATCGGTCGCCAGCGTAGCCTTACCGGCGAGGCGGTCTCCGTCACCGCGCTGAACACCGTGGTGGCCATCCTGGCGGGCCTCATCATCTTCCCGGCGTGCTTCGCCTATGGTGTTTCCCCTGATCAGGGCCCGTCGCTGGTGTTCGTGACGCTGCCGGTGGTGTTCGGGCAGATGCCGCTTGGCAACGTGTGGGGCTGCTTGTTCTTCGTGTTCATGGCGTTCGCGTCGCTGTCCACCGTCATCGCGGTATTCGAGAACCTGATCAGCTGGTCCATGGATAAATGGGGCATGATGCGCAGCCGTGCCGTTATCTTCAACGCCGTGCTGGTGCTGGTGCTGTCCATCCCGTGTGCGCTGGGCTTCAACGTGCTGTCGGGCATCACCATCCCGGCCATCGGCGATATCCAGTCCATCGAGGATTTCATCGTGTCAAACAACATGCTGCCGCTGGGCAGCCTGGCGTTCGTTCTGTTCTGCACCACGCGCCGCGGTTGGGGATGGGAGAACTTCCTGGCCGAGGCCGACCAGGGCGAGGGCGTGAAGTTCCCGCGCTGGACGCGCCTGTGGCTAAAGTACGGCATCCCGGCGCTGATCGTGGTGATCTTCGTGCTGGGATACGCGCCGAAGGCTGCCATCTGGCTGGGGCTTGCCTAGGGCTTGCGCTTGCTGAAGGCGTTCGGTCGGGAGTGGCCGGGCGTGCGGTTGTCGTGCCGGCGGCGAAGCCGGGGTTTCGGCCGGATGCTGCGTTCGGTTGATTGCAAGAATCGGTTGCTTACGACGAAGGGGCTCGACGCATGATCGCGTCGAGCCCCTTTTACGTGGTGCGCAGGTTATGCCGTGGGCGCCTGCGGCGGATTGCCGGAGTCGTTTTGCGGAGCGTCGGGCGCCGTTGCGGCGGGCTGTTGGGGAGCAGCCGCGGGCGCCGCTGCGGCCGAGGCGGGGTTGTCTGTCTGCGGCGTCGGTGCGCCCTCGTTGCGGTTCGTCAATCCCAGGAATGCGTTCTGGATGCTGTAGCCCAGGGCGAACATGAAGCAGGCGGCAGCGATCGGCTTGCCGACGTAGGGCAGCGCGCAGGCTGCGCCGATGATGGCGCCCATGGCGATTGCCGCCGGGAAGCGCCCCAGGTTCTTGAAGGCCAGCTTGCCCAGCGCGGCGGCGGTGAAGCCGCCCGAGACGATGGTGAGCGCGATCAGGGAGAACGTTGCGGCGCCAGCGAGGGGCAGTGTGATGACCAGGCAGCACAGGATGATCACCGCCACGGGCGCTGCGATGGCGCCGATGATCCCGGAGGCGACCAGGTAGCCGGTGCGGGTTTTCGCCAGCTGGGCGGCGTTTGCGGTGTGCTTGCGTGCCAGCCATTCGGCCGCCGCCGCGGTCACCAGGCACGCGAGGGCGCTATAGACCGCTGCCAGCAAGGTGCTGACCGCATTGAACGCGGGCTCGGGCTTATCGTCCTGAGTGTGGATGGAAAGCTCCAGTGCGCCGTGCTGTGCGGAAGAGGCTATCTCGGGCTGATCGCCGGCAGAGCCGCGTACGGCGCCTTCGATGCGGGCGTTCGGGCCCAGCCGTACGGAGTCGGCGTTGACCACAACGTCGCCGTGGACGGTTCCGTCGATGACGGCGTGCTCGGCGCAGATGTAGAGCGCGTTGCATTCGCCGGAGAAGCTTGCATCGCCGGCGGCGATGGCCACCGCCTGCGCCGTGGTGTCGCTCACCGTGGCATCTTTTGCAGCAAGGGTGATGCTGTGCGCCACATCGGCGCCCCTGATGGCGATGTCCTCGGCTGCTGCGCGGATGCTGCCCGATACGGTGCATGAGCTTACGGCGATGGACTGGCCCGCGGCAAGGATGTCGTTAGGTGCGGCCGTCTTCGTGAACAGCTTGCTTTGGCCGAACCAGACGATGTCGTCTCCCAGCATGCCGCTTGCGTCGTTGGCGATTTCGTCGGCCGACCAGGCGTGGTCGTCGTCTGCGTGATGCGATTCGTCCGTCGCGAATGCCGGCATCGCTGGGGCGATGGCGAACGTGCCCGCGGCTGCGATGGCTACCGCGGCGCATGCGAGCGCGCCCGGCGCGTTCGCGCCGGTTTTCCGGGCGTTGCGAGCCCATGCGGCAATGCCCGCGCCTGCAAGCACGATGAGCGCGAGCGCTGCAAGAAGCGTTATAGCGGTCATGATGTCCTCCTCCGTTTGCGTTTGCGCGACGCAACGGCGGTCCCGGCGTCGCGTGAAAGCGCCTTTGCGCGGCGGCTTTCCCCTTTCCGCCAGTATACTTGCTCGCGCGCGTGTGCGTAAAGAAAGGAGAGGCAAGATGGTGAAGCCGAACTGCACGCGGCTTCACCCGCATGTGGGCGTTTGGGGGTCGGTGCGGGCCGTGACGTATACTTGGCTTTCGAAGGTTTCTCTTTTCGCCGGAAGGGTTGGCATGAAGATCACGCTGCAACAGATGCGCTATATGTTGAAGATCGCGGAAACGGGGTCGATGGTGGCGGCTTCGCGCGTGCTGTCGGTTTCGCAGCCCAGCCTGTCCGAGGCAGTGTCGGTCGTGGAGCGCGAACTGGGTTTTTCCCTGTTCACCCGCGGGAATACCGGCGCTACGCCCACGAAGGAGGGCATGGAGTTCCTGGGCCGGGCGCGGCAGGTGGTGCTGCAGATGGACAACCTTGAGCGCCGCTATGGCGGCAACCAGCCCGAGGGCATGCGCTTCGCGGTGTCGTCGCATCACTTCACGTTCGTGGAGCGGGCGTTTTTGGACGTTGCGCAGCAGGTTGGTTCGGGCAGGTTCGACTTGGTGCTCAACGAGACGCAGACGCAGCAGATCGTCGATGACGTGGCAAGATGCGATAGCGACCTGGGCGTGATGTATCTCTCGCGCGCCAACGAGGGGGCGGTGGGGCGCGTGCTCGACCGCAACAAGCTGGAGTTCTACGAGCTGTTTGAAGCGGTGCCGCACGTGTTTTTGCGTTTCGGGCACCCGTTGGCGGGGCGGGAGAGCGTTTCGCTTGACGACTTGTACCCGTATCCGCAGCTGTCGTTCGTGCAGGGGGCTTATGAGTCGTCGGCGTTTTCCGAAGAGCCGCTGTGGGCGCCCTCGGCGAAGACGGTGAAGGTCAGCGATCGCGGTTTCGCCACCAGCTTCATGCTGCATTCCGACGCCTATACCGTGACCAGCGGCGTGTATCCGGAGTTTTTGCAACGCGGCGCCATCACGGCGGTGCCCATCCGCTCGGGCGAGCGCATGCATATCGGCTACGTGACGCCGCGCGGGCTGACGCTCGATGCGATAGGCGAGGCGTTCGTGGCGGCCATGAAGCTCTACGCGAAGGTGGAGGGATAAGCGTTCTACAGCTTCATGCTGGCGGGGACGATGCAGTCGTAGCGCACGGCCTTGCCGTCGATGGAGTAGCTGGGCTTGATGCCGGCCAGGTACGGGCCTTTCGCCGGGCGCTTGATGACCACCTTGCGCGGGCCGGCGGCAATGGCCGCGTACAACAGTTCTTCTTCGTTTGCGCTTGTCGGCGGCTGTTAGCGTTTGGTGGCAAGGTAGCGCATGGTGTCGAAAAGCAGCCGCCCGTTTTCCGTGGCAAGAAAACCTTCTCGAAATACTGCGTAGAAATCGGTGATGAATGATAAATCGTCAAGTTCGACGATTCTGCAATCGGTGCGCAGGTTGATGCCGAAGCGCGGCACGAGCGTAGCGGGCACGACTCCAATGGCATCGCCGGCGTCGTTGGCGAAATATTCGAAATGGTCCTCGAACGGCTCGGTTTGCAGCTGTATGTGCGCGTCCTTTAGCAGGAACTCTTTTTGAACTTCGTCGCGCAGATAGCTTTGATAGATGTCGGGTGGCAGCATGAATGAGGCGCCGTCGAGGTCATGCGCGCAAATGTGCTCCTGCTCAAACAACTGGCTTCCCTCGCCGATAAGCAGGTACACCGGTTCAGTGCTTACGATAAACGCGTTGTCTGGAATGCTTTCGCGTGGGCTGTTGGGTTGCTCCGAAAAGCGCTTGCGTCCAACGATGGTGATATCATTGCGCGCGCCTTTGAGCGCGTCGAGTGTGGCAAGCGTGCCGTTGTCGGTAACAATTTCAAAGCTTTTTTGCGGATAGTTTTCCGCGATGTGCCGTCGTGCACGGTGAAGGATCACTTCAAGCCACGGTAAATTCGTGGAGCTGATGGTGACAGTACACAAGTTCTCTTCGAGATGTTGGTATTCGTCAACGGTTTGCGCCCACGAGGCAAGAAACGTTTCAGCTGTTTTCACAAATCGTTTGCCCGCAGGCGTGAGAGCAGCCTTTCCTTTGCTTTTTTCCACCAGCGCGCACCCCAGCTCGCTTTCAAGCTCGGCAATGTGCTCGTTAAGCGTTGGACGCGTGATGAAGAGTTGCTTTGCGGCTGCGGAGAAATTCATCTCGCGCGAAAACGTGAGGAACTCTTTCAAATAGCGTGTATTCAAGTGCTCGACCCCCCTCAAATCGAGACGTTGTAAAACATATTTTACACATAAGAAAAGATATTGCAATGCGCGAAGCAATGATATGCACGGGCGAAAAATCCCCTTCACCTGGCCGGACGTCGCGGCTCCTACACTAGGATTCGCGGCACGGATGTGCTGTCTTATGAAGAGGAGACGGAAAGGGGAATACGTGGAACTTGATCGCAGAAGCTTCCTAAGGGGCGCGGCTTTGCTAGGCGGCGCCGGCGCGGTGGCCGGCCTTGCCGGGTGCGCGCCGAAAGTCGAGGCTGCAGAGGGCGGATCGGAAGAGGACAAGGCTCGCGCGGCATTCGAGGCCGCCGCTGAGCCGATTTTGCCGGCGGACGTTCCCGCTACATGGGACGAGGAACGCGAAATCGTGGTTGTGGGTACGGGCGCGGCTGGTGTGAATGCGGGCATCCGCCTTGCGCAGGCCGGCTACGACGTGCTGATGTTGGAGCGTCGCAGCCACACCGGTGGCAATTCGCAGCATTCGTCGGTGTTCTCGAACCTGGGTGGCCACAAGCAGGCCGAGGCCAAGCAGTGGGCTTACCCGGAATACCCTTACGACGTGGACAAGATCGTCGAGTTCGTTATGGATTGCCAGCAGATGACCGGCGACCCCGAGTTGATGCGCGCTATGATCGTGGAGGGCCCGAAGTGCATCGACTGGATGAACGAGAAGGCTGGTGCGAAGTGGGTGCCCATGAATCCGAGCCCGGCAGGCACGGGCATGCTGGAATGGGAAGGCATGTCCACGGCCACCAACAGCATCAACGTGAATTTGATCCCGCTGAGGCTGCTGGCAGAGAAAGCCCAGGCCGACGGCGCTGAGATTCGCACCGATGCCGACGTGCAAACCCTGGTATGGGACGGTAAGAAAGTATGCGGCGTGAAGGTTCGCGAAGGCGGCGAGCACGGTCAGGAGCGGTTCATCAAGGCGAATAACGGCGTGATCCTGTGCGCTGGCGGCATGGAGATGAACCGCGCCATGATGACGAAGTATTCCTCGTCGTGTTTGGATGGTATCGCATGCTTGGCCACGCCTCCTAACGGCACAGGCGAGTGCATCCGCATGGGCCAGGGCGTGGGCGGCGACATTGCCGGCCTAGGCTCCACCGGCGCGTTCGATGGCGGCGTGTGGTGGCGCGATTACGACAAGTACGACATTTGGATGGACTGCCACATCAATAAGGACGGCAACCAGGCTCTGCGCCAGCCGTGGCTGCGCATCAACCGCGACGGCAACCGCGTGCCCTACATCGGCACAAGCGCGCGCAGCTACCCGTACACCAACGATTCCACGCCCTCGTCGGAGGGCCTGTGCGACACGGCGGCCATCGAGATGAGCCAGCCGGGCGGCAAGACGTACTGCGTGTTCGACTCCAAGTTCGACGAGCTGGTCAGCAAGAACTACTTCGGTCAGGTTATCTGCCGCAAGGCCAAAACCGTTGCGGCCGACGACAAGTACATCGATCGCGTGCCGGAGTTTTTGCGCGATTGGCACACGGGCTTTCAGATGATGATCGATGGCGGCGCCATCAAAAAGTGCGACACCGTCGAAGAGCTCGAGCGCGAGCTGGGCCTGCGTGAGGGCATTTTGGTGAACGAGGTGAAGAAGTGGAACGCCGCCTGTGAGGCGGGCGAGGACTACGCACCTATGTACAAGTACCCCAAGGAGTGGCTCATCGCGCTGAACCAGCCGCCGTACTACGGCGCCATCTTGGGCGGCCACGTGTTCGGCTCGAAAGCGGGTTTGCGCGTGAACCCTGACATGCAGGTTATCAACACCGAAGGCCAGGCGGTCGAGGGCCTGTACGCCGCATGGCATACAGCGGGCGGTTCGGCCGGCGACGGCAACCCTGCAGGCAAGCCGTTGACCGGTGTGTACGCCGACGTGGGACTGGCGTTCGTGGGTGGATATATGGCGGCCGGCGGCGTTATGAAGAAGGACGGCCGCTCAGACGCATAAGCGTTGTGCGGCGTGGCAGGGGCGCGCACTCGATGTTCCTGACGCGCACCCTCCCTTTGGCAACTGCGCTCGTGCGCGGCGTGGCTGTCTACTCTGTTCCGTTATGGCGCAAAAGGCTCGAAAGGAGCTCACGAATATGCAAGATGAGAGCAAATCCGGCGGCGCTTCAGCTAAGCAGCCCCCGAAGAAAAAGTGGATTGTGGCCGGCGTGGTGGCTGTGGTTTTGGTAGTGGCGTGTGGAGGCATGTGGATCTGGCACGGCCAGCCCAGCTTCTGCGCAGCTATTTGCCACACGCCCATGGACCCGTATCTGGCCACGTACGAAGCGCAGCCGGGCACGGTGGCTAGCGACAAGTACGGCGAGCAGGTTGAAAACGCCAGCGGCATGCTGTCCGCCACGCACCGCGTGGACGCCAACGCCGGCTGCATGGACTGCCATGTGCCCACGCTTAGCGAACAGGTTTCCGAGGGCATGGCGTGGGTAAGCGGCAACTACACGCTCGAGGCCAACAACACGTACGGCGGCGTGCTCAGCGAGCGCTCGGATGCGCAGTTGACGGCAGCGCGCGGTACCGATGGCGATGCGTTTTGCCTGAAGTCGGGTTGCCATGTGAACGCCGACGGGTCGGTGATGACGCGCGACGACCTAGCGAAACTGACCAGCGACATGACGCTGAACCCACATCAGGTGGAACATGGTGAGATGGCCTGCACCGATTGCCATAAGGCGCACCGTGCCTCGGTGAACCAGTGCTCGCGCTGCCACCTTGAAGCCGAGATTCCTGAAGGCTGGGTGCGCGCTACCGAGTAACCGATTCTGCGCCTCCCGCGCATCTTGCGCGTGGGGACGCCCTCCCCTCAAAAGGCCCGCGCGGCAATTGAACTGCCTCCCATTTCTTGCACGAGAAATGGGAGGTTTTCTTATGCGCATCGATTTCAGAGTGAAGCGCGACGTCGAGGCGAGGAGGCATGCCGCCGAGGTGGGGCAGCGCACCGGGTGCGGTGCCCCAAATTGCTAGAGCTAGTGAACAGGGGACGGAGGTGCGTTCAGGGTTAACCTTTGGGAATGAAAGGTCGATTCTGAACACACCTCCGTCCCCTGTTCACGTTCTACAGCTTCATGCTGGCGGGGACGATGCAGTCGTAGCGCACGGCCTTGCCGTCGATGGAGTAGCTGGGTTTGATGCCGGCAAGGTAGGGGCCTTTCGCCGGACGCTTGATGACCACCTTGCGGGGCTTAGCGGCAATGGCAGCGTGCAATAGCTCTTCTTCGTTTGCGCAGGGAGACTCCAAGTGGTGCAGCAGCTGGAACTTCTTTTTCACGGCTGCGCTTTTCTGCCGAGCGGGGAACATCGGGTCAAGGTACACCACGTCGGGCACGGCAACGTCCATGGTTGCCCGCGCGCGCAGGGCCTGCACGCTGTCGCCTTGCGTCAAGCGCATGCGCGCTACGATGGGCGACAGTTGCGGGTTGTCGGCGGCTCGTGAAAGACCGTCGGCTAATAGAGCGGCGATGACCGGATCTTGCTCGAACAGCTGCACATGAAACCCGGCGGCGGCCAAAAGCAGCGCATCCTCGCCAAACCCGGCAGTGGCGTCTATGGCATGGGGCGCTGCAACGCCCTTCACGCGTGCTGTTCGAACCAGCAGCTCATGAGCGAGTTTGCTCTGCCTGATGCGCGACAGCATGCTCGTAAGGTCGCACATGAGCTCCATCCCTTCGCCGACCAAAGCTAGCCCGCGATCGCTGCGTTCGAGGTGAACGGCGGGATTGGCAATGACGGGAAGTTGTTGCGTAGCGAACGCCATGAGCGTGCTAGCCTTGCCGCTCGAGCATGGCGATGACGAGCGCGGCGCTGTTGCGGGCCGCCTGCGCCTCGAACGTGGGGTAGTCCATGGACGAGGAGCCGTCGGCCTTGTCGGAGATGGCGCGCACGATGGCGCACGGCACGCCGTTGGCCCATGCGACCTGCGCGATGGCCGCACCTTCCATCTCGCAGCACTTCGCACCGAACGTTTCGGTGATGCGCTGCTTTTCGAAGTTGTCGCGCACGAAGCGGTCGCCCGAGGCCACGCGGCCGGTGTGCGTGGTGGCGCCTATCGCCGACGCCGCGGCGACGACCGATTTCGACAGCGCCGGGCTGCAGGGGAACGCTAGCGTGTCTAGTCCAGGCGTCTGACCTGCGGCGTAGCCCAGGTTGCACACGTCCATGATGTGGTTGGCCGCGTCGTCGGCCACCACGATGTCGCCGATGTTGATGGATGCGTCCAGCGAGCCGGCGATGCCGGTGTTGAGCAGCGCGCTCACGCCGAAGCGATCGACGAGCACCTGCGCGCACGTGGCGGCGTTGACCATGCCCACGCCGCACTGCACCACGATGACGGTGGTGTTGCCGATGGTGCCCACGTTGAACTCCATGCCGGCGATGCGCGTGATCTTCACCGCGCCGGCCTTCGCCATCTCCTCGCGCAACAGCGCGATTTCCACGTCCATGGCGCCGATGATGCCCATGGTGTTGAAGCTTGTAGTCATAAGCTGCTTTCTGATTGAAAAGGATAGGGCGTGCGCCGGAAGGGAGCAGAGAACGCACGCGTGCGGAACAGAGGGGGGGTGAACAGAGGACGGAGGTGCGTTCAGGGTAAATCTGCGGGAATGGAAGGCTTGCTCTGAACGCGCCTCCGTCCCCTGTTCACCCTGTTCACCTGCGTTAGTCGAGGAGGGCGGGGTAGTGCGTGTGCGCCTCGTCGAGCACCTCGAGGGTGCTGGTCATGTAGCGGCGTGCCCACCATTTCGCCTGCACGAGGTCGTTGTCGTGGTAGTTACCGCACTCCTCGGGCTTGGCGCCGGGGATCTCGCCCTCGAAATCGCGGATGAAGGCGAACATGCGGCGCACGAGGTCGGCCACGTCGGCGGATTCCAGCTCGCCGAAGGCAACCAGGTAGAAGCCGGTGCGGCAGCCCATGGGGCCGAAGTAGATCACGCGACCGGACCATTCGACGTCGTTGCGCAGGAAGGTGGCGCCGAGATGCTCGATGGCGTGGACGGCGGCGGTGTCCATGACCGGCTCGCGGTTGGGGGCGGTCATGCGCAGGTCGAACGTGGTGGTCGTGCAGCCGGTGGCGGCGTCGGAGTCGCGGCGCGACACGTACACGCCGGGCTCGAGCACGCGGTGGTCGACGGAGAAGCTTGCAATGCGTTCCATGGATGCTCCTTGCTGTATATAGGTAACGGCAACGCGGTCGCCGTAGGTTCGCAGCGCCTATTGTACCGCCCGCGAGCGACCCGCTTCGCCGATCGGCATGCGAACAAGAAAATCTCCGTGCGGCCAAGGACGAGCGGGGTCGGACCAGGTGTCCGACCAAGGCTCAAGCGTCCGAGGGCTGTGGAGGGGTTGTGCCGCGGCGACCTTCTTCGTCCGGGTTGTGCCGTTTACCGGTGCGGATGCGCGGGGGAGGGCTGCGCGCGGTACCATCGTGCCATCACTGTGCGATGACCTGAGGAGGTTTTCATGGAAGCGGATCAGAAGCGCTACTTGGAATTGTTGGCCCGATCATTCCTCACGCAGGAGCTGGCGGCGGCCGAGATCATCAACCTGAGCGCCATCCTGAACCTCCCGAAGGGCACGGAGTTCTTCTGCTCCGACATCCACGGCGAATCCGAGGCGTTCAGCCACATCCTGCGCAACGGGTCGGGTTCCATCCGCCTGAAGGTGGACGAGGCGTTCGGCGATCAGCTGACCGAGGCCGAGAAGCGCGAGCTGGCCACGCTCATCTACTACCCGCGTGAGAAGGCGAAGCTGATCTTGGCGGGCGTGGAAGACGAGCGCGCCTGGTACGCCACCGTGGTGCCGCGCCTGGTGGCGGTGTGCAAGCGTGCGGCGCGCAAGTACACGGCAAGCCGCGTGCGCAAGGCGCTGCCCGCCGAGTTTGCCTACATCATCGAGGAGCTGATGAACGAGGACAACCACGGCGTGGACAAGGAAGCGTACTATGCCGGCATCCTTGATGCGGCGGTGCGCACTGGGCGTGGCATTGCGCTCATCGAGGCGCTTGCGCAGCTCATTCAGCGCCTGGCCATCAGCCAGCTGCACATCATCGGCGACATCTACGATCGCGGCCCTCATCCTGACGTCATCATGGAGACGCTGCAGGCGCAGCATAATGTGGACATCCAGTGGGGCAACCACGACATCGTGTGGATGGGTGCGGCCCTCGGGCAGCGCGGTTGCATTGCACACGTGGTGCGCAACTGCGCCCGCTATGGCAACCTTTCCATCTTGGAGGACGCCTACGGCATCAACATCCTGCCGCTGGCAAGCTTCGCCCTTGACGCGTACCGTGACGATCCGTGCGTGGGCTTCGGCCTGAAGGGCAACCCCGACCTGTCGCCGTCCGAGCTTGAGATGAACGTGAAGATCCAAAAGGCCATGGCCATCATCCAGTTCAAGGTGGAGGCGGCGCTGATCGACGAGTACCCCGAGTTCGGGTTGGAAAGCCGCAAGCTGCTGGACAAGATCGATTACGAGGCGGGCACCGTGGTGGTCGATGGCGTGGAGTACCCGCTGACCGACCGCGTGTTCCCCACGGTGGACCCGCAAAACCCCTTCGCGCTTACGCCGGCCGAGGAAGAGGTGATGTGCCGTTTGGAGGCCGCATTTACCGGATGCGAGAAACTGCAGCGTCATATGCGCTTCTTCCTGGAAGTGGGCAGCCTGTACAAGATCCGCAACGGCAACCTCATGTTCCACGCCTGTGTGCCGCTTAACGCCGACGGCAGCCTGAAGGAAGTGGACGTGTTCGGACACCGCTACAAGGGTCGCGCGCTCTACGACGTGATGGAGCGCTATGTGCGTGCCGCCTTCTTCAGCCATGACGCCGAGGAGAGCCGCCGCGGTCGCGACCTTTTGTGGTATCTGTGGCTGGGCGAGGGAAGCCCTCTGTTCGCGAAGAGCAAGATGGCCACGTTCGAGCTGTACCTCATCGCCGACAAGGCCGCGCGCAAGGAGGTGAAGAACCCCTTCTACACGCTTATCGAGGACGAGCGCGTGATCGCGGGGATCTTCGAGGACTTCGGCATGGACCCGGAGACGTCGCACATCGTGTGCGGGCACGTGCCGGTCAAGGTTAAGGACGGCGAGGACCCCGTGAAGTGCGGCGGGCGCGTGTTCATGATCGACGGCGGGTTCTCGAGGGCCTACCAGCCCACCACGGGCATCGCCGGCTACACGCTCATCGACAACTCCTACGAGTTCATCCTGGCGGCGCACGAGCCGCTGAAGTCCGCGGCCGCGGCAGTGGTCGAGGAGCTCGATATCCACTCGAGCCGCCGCGTGGTCGAGCGCGTCGAGCATCGCACGCTGGTGGCCGACACCGACGACGGTGCCGATATCCGCCGCCGCGTCGAGGATCTTGAGCAGCTGCTGGAGGCGTATCGGGACGGTCAGATCGCCGAGGGCGTGCGCTAACGCCGAGTCGGACGGCTTACCGTATTCTGCGGTCGGGGCGCTGCTGCGTGGCGGCGCCCCGACTGTTGAGTTTGCCCCGACTGTTGCGTTTCAGGGGGCGGTGAAGGCGGGCTGTCGGCGGAACCGTCGACGTTTGGCCGCCCGATGGCGTGCGATGCAGAAAAGATGATGGAAGAAGCCGGGGTTAAGGCATAGCGCTTGCATGGCCGAATGTAGTATTGTTAGGCGTACGTCAAAAAATTGACGCAGCTCTTACGAGTATGGGGAATTGCATGGCGCTTACGTTTGCTGACTTTCTTGCGCAGGCTATGGCTCAGCCTATCCTGTTCGTCATTTTGGTGCTCATCATCGGCGTTACCGCGGTGTCCGGCGCAACCGACGCGCCGAACGCCATCGCGACGGTGGTTTCCACGCGTTGCCTCAAGCCGAACACGGCCATCGGTTTGGCAGCTGTGTTCAACTTCGTCGGCCTGGTGGGCATGACGTTCATCTCCACGGCGGTGGCGAAGACCATGTTCGGCATGGTCGACTTCTCGGGAAACACCGATGCCGCCTTGCTTGCCCTGGTGGCGGCCATGATCGGCGCCATAGGCTGGGGCATCTTCTGCTGGTTCTTCGGCATCCCCTGTTCGAAATCGCACTCCCTTATCGCCGGCATCACCGGCGGCGCGGTGGCCATGAACGGCTGGGCGGGCGTCGTGCCTTCCGAGTGGGTCAAGGTCATCTACGGCATGGTGTTCTCCCTGCTGGCGGGCTTTGCGCTGGGCTGGGTGTTCACGAAGATCATCGAGCGCGTGTTCGAGATGGCCAACCGCCAGGCGGCAAACATCGTCTTCACCGCTATCCAGGACCTGTGCGCGGTAGCGCTGTCGTTTCTGCACGGTGCGCAGGACGGTCAGAAGTTCATGTCCATCGCCATGCTGGGCATCGCGCTTTCTTTCGGCAGCTCCACGCCCGATGCGGGCGGCTTCCCCATGTGGGTCATGATCACGTGCTCGCTGGCCATCTCGGCCGGCACGGTGGTGGGCGGCAAGCGCATCATCAAGTCCGTGGGCATGGACATGGTGAAGCTGGAGAAGTACCAGGGCGTGGCCGCCAACTTCTCCACGGTGTTCACGCTGCTGTTCGCAAGCCTTACCGGCATGCCGGTTTCCACGGGCCACTGCAACACCTCGGCTATCATGGGCGTGGGCGCCAGCCGTTCCATCAAGCGCGTGAACTGGAGTATCGCCAAGAACATGCTGCTGGCATGGGTGATCACGTTCCCGGCATGCGGCCTTATCGGTTTCGTGCTGGCCAAGCTGTTCATGATGCTGGCTTAAAGCCGCGCCTGCTGCTTGTCGGCGCTTTCGGGGTTTCGGCTTCGACCGCTTTTCGAACCGCCTTCCGCTTCCTGGGGCAACCAGGGGCGGAAGGCGGTTTTTGCTGCCCAGGCATTGCTGCGCATAGGGTTTAGGTGCGCGTGGTGGCAGCGTGGGCAGCGGCGCCCGCGTCCGATGTTGCCTTCTGCGGGACATTCGTCGCGCAGCATCGTTGTTCGTTTCCGCTTGCGCGCATGACGTTTGGCCCGCGTTTCCAACGGGAGGGAAGCGGGATGGCGGCGTGCCGTGAACGGGTCGGTTATGCTGCAGGCGGAAGCGCTCCTTGCGGCTTGGGCATGCCGTGTTGGGGGAGGAGCCTTGGCTTGCAAAGCGGGTCAACGGTTACAATATGGCTGACGTATCCGCAACGCTGCGCGCCTCCGGTTCGCAGCTTGAAGCCAAGGGGTTTTCATGGGCAAGCTTGCCAAGCCGGCGAACCGGCTGCTGTTCGCGCTGTGCGTGCTGATCACGGGCGCCATTGCCGGCGCGTTCGTGTGGGCGTTCTTCTTCTGCATGGACATCGGCCTGGGGCTTTTGTGGGAGAAGCTGCCGCAGATGCTCGGGGCGGCGGCGGGCCAGGAGGTTCCGGCGCTGGCGTCGGGGCCGTTCGGGTTCGCCGCATGGCCGCTGATCGTGTGCCTGATCGGCGGCCTTGCGATCGGGCTGTACGACAAGCATGTCGGCTTCGCCCCCGAGGAGCTGAACGTGGTCATGGGCAAGGTGAAAGGCGAGGGGCGCTACCCTTACGACCATCTTGGCAAGCGCTCGTTCTCGGCGCTGCTGCCGCTTTTGTTCGGCGGCAGCGTGGGCCCCGAGGCGGGCCTGACGGGCGTGATCGCCGGTCTGTGCACGTGGGTGGGGGACCGCATGCGCCGTTTCGGCGCCGACTTCCGCGCCATGACCGTGGCCGGTACGCAGGCGGCGTTGACGGCCCTGTTCACCGCCCCGCTCTACGGCTTCGCCGCGCCTCTTGCGGGCACGGCCGACGGGCGCGTGTCGGAAGGCGAGGCGGACATCAAGCTGCCGCGCGCCGGCAAGACGGCGGTGTACCTGTGCGCCGTGGTGGGCGCCCTTGGGGCGTTTTTCGGGCTTGCCGAGCTGATCGGCGGCGGGGGCGGGCTGCCGCGTTTCACGACGGCCAACGTGGGGCCGCGCGAGCTTGCGTGGCTGGTGCCGTTGGCGCTTGCGGGCACGGCCTGCGGTTGGGCATACCACGCTTCGGGCGCGGTTGCCGGCGCGTTGGCGCGCCGCATGGGCGACCGTCCCGTCGCCAAGGCGATGCTGGCCGGCTTGGCCCTGGCGCTTTGCGGCATGGCGCTTCCCTATGCCATGTTCGCCGGCGAAACACAGTCCACCCTGCTCATGGCGCGCTGGACCGCCATCCCGGCGGGCGCGTTGGTGGCGACGGGCTTCGTGAAGGCGGCGCTCACCCCCGCCTGCATCAAGCTTGGCTGGCGCGGCGGCCATTTCTTCCCGGTCATCTTCTCGGGAATCGCGCTTGGCTACGGCTTTGCGCAAATCAGCGGCGCCGACGCGGTGTTCTGCGTTGCCGCATGCACCTCGGCGCTTATGGGCGCGGTCATGCGCCAGCCGCTCATGGCGGCGCTTCTGCTGGTCATGTGCTTCCCGCTCAAGGGCGTGATCGTGATGCTGGCCGCGGCCGCCATCGGCGCGGCCATCCCCCTGCCGCAGGCGTTGAGCCCGCAAAAGGCTCAGGATTTGCCCGACGGCGGCGAAGACGCGCCCGGCTCTGATCCTTCGGATAGGGAAGGGGTGCGCCATGCGTAGGCTGCGCATGCTCGTGGAGATCGAGCGGCAGGCAGGCTTCGGCCCCATCACCTGCCTGTTCGTCATCGTGTTCCTGCTGTGCTCGCTGGCGGTGTGGCTTGCCGACCCGGTGGCGAACACGTTCGGCGACGGCATGTGGTTCAGCTTCCAGGCCGTTTCCACCATCGGTTTCGGCGACGTGACGGCGGCGGGTCCGGTGGCGCGCATCGCCACCGTGCTGCTCAGCGTGGTGAGCATCTTCTACATCGCCCTTATCACCGGCGTGGTGGTCAGCTATTGCAACGCCATGCTGCGGCAGCGCCAGGAGGGCACGCTGGCGCATTTCGCCGAGAACCTGGAGCGGCTTGACGAGATGACGCCCGATGAGCTGGCAACGTTTTGCGAGCGCGTGAAGGAGTACCGCCGCGGGAAGTAGCGCTCGGTTACTGCGGCTGCGGACGGTCATCGGTAAAGCGTTCGATAGATGATAATCGAATGGCGAAGCGAGGCGGGCGAGATGCGCCGGGCAACATCGGCCATCTTTGCCAAGTACGGATAAACTTCGGAACCGCTGGTGCGAAGGCGTTTAGCTTGCGGGGTCTGTGGCGTTCGGCGGGTAAGACCGCTACGTTGATGGGGCTCCGTTCCCTGCCCGCACCGCCGATACGCAATCAGGAAACGCCGCTTGCCGGTGTTTCCCTCTATAAGAAGGAGGCCCCATGGGCTCGAACGAGAACGTGAACGCGTGGCTTGACGCCGCGCCCGACCAGGTGCGCGAAACCACGCAGGGGTTATTGTCGCAGGTGGAGGCTATGCGGGATGCGCAGACCATCTATCCTCCGCAGGACGATATCCTCAACGCGCTTGCGTTCACCGCGCCTGCGGACGTGCGGGTGGTCATCTTGGGCCAAGACCCGTATCACGGGCCGGGGCAGGCCATGGGGCTGTCGTTTTCCGTGCCCTGTGGCTGCAAGCTGCCCCCTAGCCTTCGCAACATGTACAAGGAGATGGCCGCCGACTTGGGATGCCCTATGCCCGAGAGCGGGGATTTGACGTCGTGGGCCGCGCAGGGCGTGCTGCTGCTCAACACCACGCTCACGGTGCGCGAGCACGCCGCGGCGTCGCACGCCAAGTTGGGCTGGCGGGTGCTCACCGACCATGTGGTGCGCCGTTGCCTGGAGGTGCCGCAGCCCGTGGCGTTCCTGACCTGGGGCAAGCACGCCATCGATTTGGTGGACGGGGCTTGGAAGGCCGTGGAGGCGGGCCCTGCGGCGGCATCGCTTGCCAACAAGCATGTGCTCAGGAGCACGCACCCTTCGCCGCTTTCAGCAAACCGTGCTACCGCCACGTTGCCCGCGTTCATGGGGTCGCGGCCGTATTCCCAGGTCAATCATATTTTGGAGGAAGCGGGCGAGCAGCCGATCGACTGGCAGAGCGTGCTTGCGGGGTAGGTCGGCTCCCTTCGGTGCCTATGCGCCTTTTTCGGCGGCATCGCGTGCT
>NZ_QUCY01000004.1:0-32169 GCF_003474385.1 Eggerthella sp. AM16-19 | reverse complement strand
GGCCCGGAACCTTTGTTCCGGGCCCGACTCGTCGAATGCGCGTTTGCGTGTGTCAGCGCCCTATCTGCAGAAACGTCCGGCTGCGGACAGCAGCGCCTGCATATCAAGCGGTTTCGCCAGGTGCGCGTTCATCCCGGCGGCCTTCGATTTCTTGCGATCCTCGTCGAAGGCGTTGGCCGTCATGGCGATGATGGGCACGGTGGACGCGTCGGGGTGGTCGAGCGCGCGTATGGCGCGGGTGGCCTCGTAGCCGTCCATGACGGGCATCATCAAGTCCATCAAGATCAGCGAGATCGTGCCCGGCTTCGAGCTTGTGAACATCCGGACTGCTTCCTTGCCGTTCCATGCTTTGACCACGGCGGCGCCGGCGTGGTCCAGGTAGAACTCGGCGATCTCCATGTTCAGGTCGTTATCCTCGACCAGCAGCACGCGCTTGCCGGAAAGGGAGCCCTCGGCTTGCGGGGCGGCCTGAGCGCATTCAGGCTTCGCCGCTACGTTGCCGTTTATCTTGAACGGCAACGTGAAGGTTATCTCCGTTCCGACATCGGGCGTGCTTTGCACGCTGATGGTGCCGCCCATGGCGTCGATGAGCGTTTTCACGATGGACATGCCCAAGCCGGTGCCCTGGTAGCGGGTGCGTGCGCTGTTTTGCTCTTGCGTGAACGGCTTGAAAAGGTGCTCGGACACGAACTCCTCGCTCATGCCGACGCCGGTGTCGGCGATCTTGAACTCGAACAGCGCCGTACAGCCGTTGCATGAAAGCTCGGTGATATACGTGTCAACCCTCCCGCCGGGCTTGTTGTACTTGATGGCGTTGCTGAACAGGTTGAGCATGATCTGGCGCAACCGCAGGTCGCTGCCGATGAGCTGGCTGTGCTTCACGTTTTTGCAGAATCGTTCGTGGGAGATGCCGCTTTCCAGTATCTGGGCGGCAACGAGCGATTCCACGTCATCGGCCAATTCCAGAAGGTCGAACTCGTCCTGCTCGAGCACCGCCTGCCCGGAGCCGAGCTTGCTCATATCGAGCACGTCGTTGACCAGGTCGAGCAGGTGGTTCGCCGATATCTGGATCTTGTCCAGGCATTGGCGGGTTTTCGCGGGGTCCTGCTCGCTTGCTCCGATGATGTCGAGCATGCCTAATATGCCGTTGATGGGCGTGCGGAAGTCGTGGCTCATGCGGTTCATGAACTCGGTTTTCGCCTTGCTCTCGGAGTCGGCGGTTTGCAGCGCCTGCTCAAGACGGTGTTTTTCCGCTTGTTCCCGCTCATGGAACGCCGAGGTGTTCTTGATCAGCACGATGCCGCGCACAACGGGAAGCTCATCTTGGGTGTCGATGTGGTATTGCGAATCTTGCGACATGAGCACGACCTTTTGCGACCATTGCGGTTTGCCGTCCGATCTTGTTTCGCAGAATTCGATGGTCACCTCGTTCGCGCCGCCTTTGAAACGCGCAAGCAGCTTCTCCGAGGAATCTGCGAGCCGGTAGCTTTCCAGCGTGCCCTCGGTGACGGATCCGACATGTTCGCGGCAAAAGGCCGTATAGGAGCAAGGTAGTTGCATGTCCGGATCGGCCAAGCCCCCGTCGGGCGCGAAGAACACCTGCTCAAGCCGATCGTTGGTCAGGTCGACCGAATATGCCGCCTGCGCAGAATCGAGCAGTGCGTCCACGTAGCCGCCGCCGTTCTCGAGGATGGATTGCCTGAGCTGGTCGTAGTAGCGGGAGAGCTGCTGCTTCTCGCTTGCCGATCCGTCGGAGAACGGCTCGAGGGCGACCACGAAGTGATGGAGCGCCCCTTCCTTGCTATCGTCTAGGTGCAGCACGGTGACGCGGCCGCGCCATGCCGGGCTTTGCAAGATCAGCTCGATAGGTCCGCTTTGCGGGGTAAGGCGTTCGCGAAGCGTTTCCAGCTGCAGTGCGCGGCGCACCTCGGGCCGTTGCTCTTCGCAAGTCAGCGAGCATGCGATGTGCTCGACGGCGCCCGAGTAGTTGCCGCTGTCGGCTAGAAACATATTCGATGATGTGCGCAGGATGCGGTATTGGTCGAGCTTGGCGTCGCAGTATATGCAGTTGGAGAAGTGGAAGCCAAGACGGGAAACGCGCTTCAAGATGCGCTCGTTTTGCCGTTGGCGCGCCACCGCCTCGGCAAGGCGTGCGTTGTTCTTGTCTATGTACATGTTTTTGTCCGCTTGGCGGAACAGCTCGCGCATGGTGGGGGATTCGAATTCGCTGGACAGGGCGTAGCCGGCGGCATAGCTGATGGGCATATCGGGATGGGCCTGGGAATACTCATCTGCGTTGCGCCTTATCCGGTCGAGCAGCGCCGCGGCCTGTGCGGCATCGGCGCCGCGCAGCACCGCCAGGAACTCGTCGCCGCCATAGCGGCCGGTGAAGCATAGGGGGTTTTGCACTTTCGCCAGCTGCAGCGCGAAAGAGCGGATGTATTCATCGCCCTTTTCGTGCCCAAGGTTGTTGTTGATGGTGCGAAGGTTGTTCAGGTCGAACACGAACACGGCCAAGGGGCTTTCGGGGCCGATGGGCCCGGGCTGCGACAAGATCTCCTCGCACTTGTTCTTGTTGAGAAGGCCCGTCGCCTCGTCAAGGTACACCTTGCGCTGCAGCTGCCTGCTCAGGGCCGCGGTGCGCAGCGCGCGGACGATCTCGATGGCGAACAACACCAGCAGGCCTACGATGTCGGCTACGACAATGCTTTCCAGGCGGTCGAGCGCGGTGGCCTTCTCTTGCGAGTAGTCCTCCGCCAGCTTGGTGGCTTGGTCGCAGACCTGGAAGAAATCCTCGCTTTTCGCGATGATATCGGTGTTCTGGTAGCCGGTTTCGCGCACTTGCGCGATCTCGTCGCGCAAGTCGTAGAAGTACTCGGAGAGCTCGGTCATCTTCGCCTGATAGGCATCGTCGTCAAGACGCACCAAATCAAGGTCATCGCTTCCGTAGCGCAGGCCGTCGATGTAGGAATCCACCGCCTCGATCAGCTTATCCTGCGCAAGCCCCGCGTCCTCCATCTTCACGATGCGCTGCGTGGTGCCGCGCACCAATCCGGCATAGTTCACCACGCGAGCGGTGCCTTGGATGTCGGCAACCAGCGACATAATGTCGAAGAACAGGAAGATGAGCACGACGGTGAGCGCCGTCATGAGGACGCGCGAGATTCGGCTGCCTTTGCTGATGGTGCGCGTGTTCATCCTAAGCCTTTGCGATACGGGGAAGCTGATACGAGTCAACGACGATTCTATCATGGGGTCGCTTCGGGCGACCGTTGCGTAGGTTTAGAAAGTCAGAGCGGTGCCGTTTTCGAAACAAGCATTGTGCCAAGCGTTATCCCGCGTCAAAACAAGTTGGGCCCGGAACCATCGTTCCCGGGCCCAACGTATCGGGTTCGGTTACGTGCGTTGGCCGCTTATTCGCCCCAGACGCGCTCGGCGACCCGTCGCACCAGCGCGATCTTGGCCCACTGGTCATCCTCGGTGAGCACGTTGCCCTCTTCGGTGGAGGAGAAGCCGCACTGCGTGGACAGGCGCAGCTGCTCGAGCGGAACGTATTGCGCTGCCTCATGGATGCGCGCGATTACGTCGTCCTCGTTTTCCAGCTCGGGGAACTTGGACGTGACCAGGCCCAATACCACCTTCTGGTCGCGGATATGCGCCAGCGGGGCGAAATCGCCGGAGCGGTCGGAATCGTACTCCAGGAAGAAGCCGTCGTAGTTCGCCCCGCCGAAGAGCACCTCGGCCACCGGCTCGTATCCGCCGGAGGAGAACCACGTGGAGCGGAAGTTGCCGCGGCAGATGTGCGTGGTGATGGTCATGTCTTCGGGCTTGGCCTCAAGGATGCGGTTGATCACGTCCACGTAGTCCTTCGCCACCTGGTTGACGTCGATTCCCTCGGCGGCATACGCCTCGCGCTTAGCCGGGTCGCAGAACTCGCCCCAGCTGGTGTCATCGAACTGCAGGTAGCGGCAGCCCAGGTCGTAGAAGGCGCGCACGGCATCGCGGTACACCTCCACGATGTCGTCGAAGAGCACCGACTCATCGGCATAGCGCTCGATGGGGCGGTACGTGGCCTTGCCGCGCACGCAGGGGATGAGGTGCAGCATGGAGGGTGCGGGGATGGTCAGCTTCACCGGATAGTCGCCGGCGATGTCGCGCAGCTTGGCGAAATGGGCCAGGAACGGGTGGTCGCCGAAGGCGATCTTGTCGCGGAACACCAGCTGGGCGCCCTTGGGCTTGGGGCCCTTGAACTCTACCGACCACGTTTCGGCATCGACGTGCTCGACGTTTTGCAGGCCCTCCAGGAAGTCGAGGTGCCACATGGCGCGGCGGAACTCGCCGTCGGTGACGGCCTTCAGGCCCGCCTGTTTCTCCTTTTCCACCAGGTCTGCGATGGCAGCGTCCTCGGCGGCGGTCAGTTGCTCGCGGGTGATGGTTCCGGCGGCGAAATCGGCGCGCGCCCGCTTGAGGGCCTCGGGGCGCAGGAAGCTGCCGACGATGTCATATGCGTAGGGAGGGTTGGTGATGGCCATGGGTGGCGTCCTTTCATCGCTTGTGTTGCGAGGGAAAGGATGCCACAGGCCCGCGTGATAGAAAACTATCGGTTTGATAGGGTTATGTATAGCTAAAAGGAATGGAAGCGGGCTGCGGCTTGGCGCGCGTCGTCGGGCGCCGGCAGGCGGCGCCCGACGACGCGCCTTGCGGTTTGCGCTGCCGCTTGGCCGTGCCGCGCAGTGGGGCCGGCGGTATGGGGGCGCCCCTGCGCCTTGCCCTTATTCGCCGGCTTCGCGCTGGTATTCGTTGACGTACTCCTGCAGCAGCTGCAGGTAGCGCTCGGCGACAGAGGACAGCGGCCGGTCGGCGCGTTTGACGTATCCCAGCTCCATATGCTCGGGGCTTTCGAGCGGGATGGACATGATCTGGCTGCCATTGAGGTCCTCGGAAAGGATGCCGCTTGAGATGGTGTAGCCGTCAAGGCCGATGATCAGGTTGAACAGCGTCGCGCGATCGGTTACCACGATGCTCTTGTCCACGGCCTCGGCGATATGCAGCTCCTCGGCATAGTACAGCGAGTTGCGAATGCCCTGGTCATAGCTCAGGCGCGGGTAGGGCGCCAGGTCGGCAAGGGTGACGCGCTCAAGGTGCGCCAGCGGGCTGTTGCGGCTGACGAATACGTGCGGCTTCGCACGGAACAGCGGCACGAAGTGCAGGTCGGCCGACTTCACCACGTTCGAGATGACGCTTTCGTTGAAGTCGCAGCGGTATAGCACGCCCAGCTCGCTGCGCTGCACCCGCACGTCGTCGATAATGCCGGCGGTGGACGTCTCGCGCAGCGAGAATTCGTAGCGGTTGCGGTCGTATTCGCGCACGAGCGAGACGAACGCGTTCACCACGAAGGCGTAATGCTGGGTGGAGATGCCGAACACGCGGCGGATGCGGTCGGCGCCCTTATATTCGCCTTCCAAAAGATCGGCCTGCTCGATGACTTGGCGGGCACGAGAGAGGAAGCGCATGCCCTCTTCGGTGGGGACGACGCCGGTGCGCGAGCGCGTGAAGATGGTGATGTCCATTTCGCGTTCAAGCTCCGACACCGCTTTGGAAAGGCTGGGCTGCGCGACGAAGAGCTTCTCTGCCGCCGCGGTGAGCGACCCGGATTCGGCTACCTGGATGACGTATCTGAGCTGTTGAAGTTTCATGGGCCGTATTCTAGCAGGAAGGGAAGGGGACCGGTAGGATATAGCCGGGTCGATCCGCGCCGCGGCGGTGTTGCGCAAGGATCGGCCGCGGCGTTGCGGACGGGGCGCCGCCGTTGCGTTGCGCGCAGGCTTACCGTCGTGCCATGCGCGGGCGTTCACCGCCAGTTTGTCGCGACGCCGCGAGCGAGTGTTCGCCGCCGCGTTGCAATCGGGGTTTAGCGGGCGTTTCCCTATACGGTTGGTATGCGGAAATTGCGCGGCGCTTGCGGGTTTGGCGCATGATACGCGTATCATGGAAGCGTTTTTCAGGCACTATCGCGGCCCTGCGCCGCCGCATCGGGAAAGGAAGCGAAATGACTCGCATCGGCATTTTGGGATACGGAAACCTTGGACGTGGCGTTGAGCTGGCCATTCGCCAGAACGACGACATGGAGCTCGCGGCGGTGTACACGCGCCGCGACCCCGCAAGCGTGAGCATCGCCACCGAGGGCGTGCCCGTTCGCTCCGTGGCCGACCTGGAAACCGGCAACGAGGACATCGACGTGCTCATCCTGTGCGGCGGCAGCGCCACCGACCTTCCCGAGCAGACGCCGAAGTACGCGGCGCTGTACAACGTGGTGGACTCGTTCGACACGCACGCCAACATCCCCGCGCATTTCGCGAACGTTGACGCGGCTGCCCGTAACGCCGGTACCTGCGCGCTCATCTCCTGCGGCTGGGACCCGGGCCTGTTCTCGCTGAACCGCCTGTACGCCAACTGCATCCTGCCGCAGGGCGCGGACTACACGTTTTGGGGCCGCGGCGTGTCCCAGGGGCACTCCGACGCGCTGCGCCGCATCCCCGGCGTGGCCGATGCGCGCCAATACACCATCCCCGTGCCCTCCTCGCTCGATGCGGTGCGCGCCGGCGGCAACCCGCAGCTGACCACGCGCCAGAAGCACACGCGCGAGTGCTGGGTGGTGCTTGAGGAGGGCGCCGACGCCCAGGCCGTGGAGAAGCAGATCGTCGAGATGCCGAACTACTTCGACGAGTACGACGTCACGGTGAACTTCATCAGCCAGGAAGAGCTCGATCGCGACCACGCGGGCCTGCCGCACGGCGGCTTCGTCATCCGCACGGGCACCACGGCCGGCGGCAACGATTGCCGTATCGAGTACTCGCTCGACCTGGGCTCCAACCCTGAGTTCACCGCCTGCGTGCTGGTGTCCTACGCTCGCGCGGTCGCGCGCTTGGCCTTCGAGGGCGCGAAGGGCTGCAAGACTGTGTTCGACATCGCGCCCGCTTACCTCTCGTCCGTAAGCGGCGAGGAGCTGCGCGCCCACATGCTGTAAGGGCGCGGTTCCTAGAACTAAGTCAGCGCGCGGGCGGGCATGTAGGCGGGGGCGTTGCCGAACGGGCAGCGCTCCCGCTTTGCGTTTGGGGCCGCCATGGGCGTGCCTGAAAATGTCACGTACGTGTAAATTACTCCATACCTTCTTCAAAAAAACGCGCCAGGGTGCTATTTTTTTGCAGTTTCCGTCCTTTGGAAGGGGGATGTGCATGGTAGATGAGAAGCCGGAGGCGGTAGAGCAGCCTCAGGAGAAGGATTGCTCGGCCGCTGCTTCGGAGGAAACCTCCGGTAACGCAAAGTCGCTCGGCGTTTTCTCGTTCGAGGGCGATATGTCGCTGGCGCAGGCCATTCCGCTGGGCCTGCAGCACGTGCTGGCGATGTTCGTGGGCAACCTGACGCCGCTTTTGATCGTCACGGGCGCGTGCGGCCTGGCGGGTGCGGAGTTCGCGGACGTGCAGCTGGTGCTGCTGCAAAACGCCATGTGGATCGCTGGCGTGGTGACTTTGGTCCAGCTGTTCGGCGTCGGCCCCATCGGCGGCAGGGTGCCCATCATCATGGGCACGTCCTCGGGCTTCATCGGCGTGTTCAACTCCGTGGCGGCATCCATGGGCGGCGGCCTGTTGGCCTACGGCGCCATCATGGGTGCTTCCATCATCGGCGGCCTGTTCGAGGCCGTGCTTGGCTTTTTCCTCAAGCCCCTGCGCCGGTTCTTCCCGGCCGTGGTCACGGGCACGGTGGTGCTCTCCATCGGCTTGAGCTTGATCAGCGTCGGCGTGAACACCTTCGGCGGCGGCGCCAGCGCCAAGGACTTCGGCTCGTTTGAGAACCTGTGCCTGGCGCTTGTCGTGCTGGTGGTCATTTTGGCGGTCAAGCACGCGACCACCGGGTTTTTGAGCGCATCCTCCATTTTGGTCGGCATCATCGTCGGCTATATCGCGGCGGGCATCATGGGCATGGTCCTGCCCACCACCGGTGTCGACGCGAACGGCGTCGAATATACGAAGGCATGGGTTTTGAACTGGGATAAGGTTGCCGCGGCGGCATGGTTCGCCGTGCCCAACCCGCTGCCAGTGGCGCCCGTGTTCGACATGCGCGCTATCGCCCCCGTGCTCGTGATGTTCGTGGTCACCGCCGTCGAGACCGTCGGCGACATCTCCGGCGTCACGCAGGGCGGCATGAACCGCGAGGCCACCGACAAGGAGCTTTCCGGCGGCGTGATCTGCGACGGCTTGGGCTCCACCGCGGCGGCCCTGTTCGGCGTGTTGCCGAACACCTCGTTCAGCCAGAACGTCGGCCTGGTCACCATGACGAAGATGGTCAACCGCAAGGCCCTGGCCTGCGGCGCGGTGTTCCTGATCTTGTGCGGTTTGTGCCCGAAGCTGGGCGCGGTGGTCTCCATCATGCCGCAGTCCGTTCTGGGCGGCGCGGCCGTCATCATGTTCGCCTCCATCGTGGTCAGCGGCATCCAGCTGATCACGCGCGAGCCTTTGACCCCGCGCAATCTGAGCATCGTATCGGTGGCCTTGGGCCTGGGCTACGGCATCGGCGCCAACCCGGCGGTTTTGGCAGGCGCTCCCCAGATGGTTAGCCTGATCTTCGGCGGCTCCGGCATCGTTGCCGCGGCGGCCATGGCCATCATCTTGAACATCGTGCTCCCCAAGGATAAGGAAATTACCCAAAGCGACGCAGACGTATAGCCTTTCGCGACGCATATATGATGAGAATGCCCGGTAGGTCTGCGCGACTTACCGGGCATTTCAGGCTTTCAGGGGCTTTGCGGGCGGGTTAGCCCGCCTTGGGGTGATGTGCGGCTTTACGGTCGGCGTGCTGGCACGCCCGATGGCTCGTCCGGCCATCCGGTTACGTCGTTGCCGCCTATGGAGGCAGCTCGGCATTGCTTCATATGCGCCTGCAGCGCTTCCAGGTCCTGCACGGTGTCCACGTCGAACAGCTCCCATTCGCTGGCGGCTTTCACACAGCGCACGCGCTGCGCATGGGCTTTGGCCACGAAGCCGCCTCCCTTGCCCGGCGGCAACGCGCGCAGCTCGTCGAATGCCCAAGCTGGGAACAGCACCGGTGCGCCTTGCGTGCCCTGGAAGCCGACGCGCCAGATGAATTCGGGGTGCGCCTCGGCGCTGCGAAGCAAGGCGGCAAGGGTGTTCGCGCTGATGAGCGGCTGGTCTGCCTGGATGAACGTGACCGTATCGCACGCGTCCATGGCCTGCATCCCCAGGCGCACGGTGTCGCTTCTGAGCGGTTCGTCGTGCACGATGGCTTCCACGCCCAGGGTGCGGCACAGCTTCGCCACGTCCTCGTGGCGCGTGACCGCCACGCATTTCGCGAACAACCCGTCGCAGGCGCTGATCGCGTGGGCGATGAGCGGCGCGCCGTCAAGGTTCGCCATAAGCTTGTTCGACCCGAAGCGCGTGCCCAGGCCCGATGCCATGATGATGCAGCCATGCACGGCGTTCGGGGTTTCAACGGGGTTGGTCATGGTCGGTTCGCCTTTGCAGATTCGATGGTCGGTCGGTTGGGTTCGGTATGCGGGGCTTTCGAAGGATTCCCCGGCCACAGTATAATATGTACGTTTCTATAAACCTCAAGCAACGGGGTGCACCATTATTACCTTTCAGAAATATGTTCGCCCGCAAAGCCTGCAAGAGGCTTGGGAGCTGAACCAGAAGAAGCGCAATCGCGTGGTGGCCGGCATGATGTGGCTGAAGATGGGCAACCATTCCCTTGGCACCGCCATCGACCTGTGCGATCTGGGCTTGGACACCATCGAGGAGACCGACGAGGAGTTCCGCATCGGCGCCATGGTCACCTTGCGTCAGATGGAAACCCACGCCGGCCTTGACGCCTATTCCCGCGGCGCCATCAAGGCGGCGTTCCAAGATATCGTGGGCGTGCAGTTCCGCAACGGCGCCACGCTCGGCGGTAGCCTGTGGCGCCGCATGGGCTTCTCCGACATCGTCACGGCGTTTCTTGCCATGGACAGCTACGTCGAGCTGCACGAAGGCAGCGTCGTGCCCCTGGAGCGGTTCGTGAACACGCCCTACGACAAGGACATCCTGGTGCGCCTTATCGTCAAGAAGCGCCCCGGCGCGTTCGCGTACCAGGCCGTGCGGAAGCAGCGCACCGACCTCCCCACGCTCAACTGCATGGCGGCGAAGCTGGGCGGCGAATACCGCGTGACGGTGGGCGCTCGCCCGGGTCGTGCCGTGCTTCTGCGCGATGACCAGGGCATCCTTGCCGACGGCATCACCGAGGCAAGCGCCGCGGCGTTCACCGAGCATGCCGTGGGAGGCATCCGCGTTTCCGGGAACATGTGGGGCAGCGCCGAGTACCGCCGCGCGCTCGCGCCCGTGCTCGTGCGCCGCGCCCTGCTTGCGTTAGGGGAGGTGCGCTAGATGGAAGTCAAGATCAAGCTGAACGGCAAAACGGTGGTTGACGACATTCCCGCCGACATGCTGCTCATCGATTTCGTGCGCGCCCACGGGTGCAAAAGCGTCAAACGCGGCTGCGAGACGTCCGCGTGCGGCCTGTGCACGGTGATGCTCGACGACGTGCCCGTGCTGTCCTGCTCCACGTTGGCCGCCCGCGCCGACGGTCGCAGCGTCTGCACGTTGGAGGGCCTGCAGGCCGAGACGTCGGAGTTCGTGGGTTTCATCGCCGACCAGGGCGCCGAGCAGTGCGGTTTCTGTAACCCCGGCTTCGTGATGAATACCATCGCGCTGCTGCGCGAGAACCCCGATCCCACCGACGATGAGATCCTGGCGTATCTGAGCGGCAACCTGTGCCGTTGCTCGGGCTACGTGGGGCAGCTGCGCGGCATCCGCGCCTTCCTGGACGAAAAGCACGGCAAGGAGGTCGAGCGTGGATAAGCCCGAATACCGCTCCGTAGGCAAGTCGGTCCGCAAGAAGGACTCGCTGCAGCTTCTGCTGGGAAAGCCCGTCTACACCGAGGATATCGCGCCCGACGCGCTGGTGGTCAAGCTCCTGCGGAGCCTCCACGCCAACGCCATGGTGAAGACCATCGACGCATCTAAGGCGAAGAAGGTGCCTGGTGTGGTCGACGTGTACACCTGGGAGGACGTGCCCGACCAACGCTTCTCCAACGCCGGTCAGACCTATCCTGAAACCAGCCCCTATGACCGCCTGATCATCGATCGGCACGTGCGTTTCGTGGGCGACGTGGTGGCAATCGTGGCAGCCGAGAACGAGAAAGCCGCCCAAACGGCCCTTTCGCGCATCAAGGTGGAGTACGACGTGCTGGAGCCTGTCCTGGATTTCCGCACCGCTAAGGACAACCCTGTGCTGGTGCACCCCGAGGACAACTGGCATATGCTGTGCGACCTGGGCGGCGACAACGCGCGCAACCTGGTGGGCACCACCTCCGACGCCGGCGGCGACATCGAGGCGGTGCTGGCCGATTGCGATGTGGTGCTGGAGCGCACCTACCACACGAAGGCGTACAACCAGGCCATGATGGAGACGTTCCGCACGTTCACCCAGCTGGACCGCTACGGCAGGCTGCACGTGATCTCGTCCACGCAGATCGTCTACCACGTCCGCCGCATCCTGTCGCACGCGCTCGGCATCCCGAAAAGCCGCATCCGCGTGGAGAAGCCGCGCATCGGCGGCGGCTTCGGCGCGAAGCAGACGGCGGTAAGCGAGGTGTATCCCGCGTTCGTCACCATGAAGACGGGGCGTCCGGCCCTGTGCGTGTTCTCGCGCAAGGAATCGCAAACCTGCGGGTCACCGCGCCATGAGATGGAGATCAAGATCCGCCTGGGTGCGAACAACGACGGCCGCATCCGCGCGCTTGGGGTGGTCACGCTGTCGAACTCGGGCGCCTACGGCGAGCACGGCTGGGCCACGGTCGGCCTGACCGGCCACAAGTCCATTCCGCTCTACACCGGCTCGCTCGAGGCGTTCAAGTTCGACGCCAACGTGGTGTACACGAACATGCAGCCATCGGGCGCATACCGCGGCTTCGGCGCCACGCAGGGCCAGTTCGCCGTGGAGAGCGCCGTCAACGAGCTGGCAGCGAAGCTGGGTCGCGACCCGGTGGAGCTGCGCGAGCAGAACATGGTGCGCGAGGGCATGGCCATGCCCGCCTACTTCGGCGAGGTGGCAAACGCCTGCGCCCTGGACCGCTGCATGCAGCACTGCAGCGATATGTTCGGCTGGAAGGATAAGTTCCCCGTGCGCGACATGGGCAACGGCAAGGTGCGCGCCGCCGGCGTTGCCATGTCCATGCAGGGTTCGGGCATCTCCGGCATCGACGTGGGCTCGGTCACCGTCAAGCTCAACGACGACGGGGGATACATGTTGCTCATCGCCGCGGCCGACATGGGCACGGGCTGCGACACCATCCTGGCCCAGATGGTCGCCGAGCATATGGAATGCCCCGTGGATGCCGTGAGCGTGTTCGGAGCCGACACCGATGCGTCCCCGTATGATTCAGGTTCCTACGCTTCTTCCACCACCTATGTCACGGGCATGGCGGTGGAGAAGGCGTGCACGCAGCTCAAGGAGCGCCTGTGCGCCATCGCCGCCGAGGAGCTCGGCTGCGATGCGGCCGAGCTGCGCTTCGAGGGCGGATGCGTTCGCCACGAGGCCACGGGGCGCACGGTCTCGCTGCCCGAGATCGCCGCGAAAAGCCAGTGCAACTGCCGTCTTGCCCCGGAGGCAACCGCCCAGCATTCCTCGCCGGTGTCCCCGCCGCCGTACATGGTGGGCATGGTCGAGATCGAGCTCGACCGCGAGACCGGCGTGGTAGAGGTGCTCGACTACGCCGCCGTGGTCGATTGCGGCATCCCCATCAACCCGGCGCTCGCGCGCATCCAGGTGGAAGGCGGCATCGTGCAGGGCATCGGGCATACGCTCATGGAGGACGTCACGCGCACGCCCAAGGGAGCCATCCGCGAATCGAGCCTGTTCACGTACCGGTTGCCCACCCGTCTGGACACGGGCCGCATCAACGTGGAGTTCGAGCATTCCTACGAGCCCACGGGCCCGTTCGGCGCGAAGTCCATCGGCGAGATCGTCATCAACACGCCGGGTCCCGCGCTGGCGCAGGCCATCTACCGGGCAACGGGCGTGTGGCATCGCGAGCTGCCCATCCTTCCCGAGCACATCTTGCTGGCGAAACCTGAGGAGTAGGCATCCTAAGCAGCTTGCTACATATTCAGCGTGGGCTTACGGCCATCATCGGCGGTGGCGGCAAGTCCACGCTTTTGCGCGCCTTGGCCGAGGAGCTGTCGCGCGATGCGCGCGTGGTCGTGGCCACCAGCACGAAGATGCACGTGCCCGATTGGTGCCCCGTGGTGCTTGGCGCGTCGCCCGACGATGTGCAGGCGGCGCTTTTGGAGGCCCCCATCGTGTGCGCGGGCTCCATTCATCTACCCACAGACAAGCTGGCCGAGCCGCGGGCGGCGTTTTTCGACCTGGTATGTTTGGCGGACTATGTGCTGGTGGAGGCGGACGGGGCGAAGAAGCTCCCGCTGAAGGCGCATGCCGAGCACGAGCCGGTCATCCCCGCGTGCGCCGGGCGGACGGTGTGCGTGGTCGGGGTCGACGGCCTAGGCGCCCCCGTTTCGCAGACGTGCCACCGGCCGCAAATCTTCGCGCAGCTGGCCGGCGTTTCCGTCGACGATGCGGTCACGCCCGAGGCGTTGGCGGCGGTGCTTTGCGCCGAGGCGCTTCATGACGTGGTTTTGATCAACAAGGTGGAGACCGCCGCCGACTGGCAGGCGGCGCGGCGCATCGCGGCGCTGTGCGATACGCCGGTGGTGGCGGGAAGCCTTTGGAGGGACGATCTTCGATGCTTGCGGTGATCCGCGGCGCCGGCGATATCGCCAGCGCCATCGCGCTGCGCCTTGTGCGATGCGGCGCTTCCGTGCTTATGACCGAGATAGGGCAGCCTTTGACGGTCCGTCGCACCGTTGCCTTCAGCGAAGCCGTTCGTATGGGGAAAGCCCAGGTGGAAGGCGTGACGGCCGTGCGTGCCCGTGATGCGTCCCATGCCTTGGATCTGCTTTCCGGCGAAGGCGTCGTCCCTGTTTTGGTGGACCCCGTGTGCGCATGCGTCAAGGACGTGGCGCCCGACGCGGTGGTCGATGCCGTGCTGGCCAAGCGCAACCTGGGCACTACCATGGATATGGCGCCCATCGTCGTCGGGGTCGGCCCGGGATTCACCGCAGGCGTGGATTGCCATGCCGTGGTGGAGACCATGCGCGGGCATACCCTGGGCCGAGCGTATTACGAGGGGTCGGCGTTGCCGAACACCGCGGTGCCTGGTTTGGTGGGCGGCTTCGCCGGCGAACGCGTGCTGCGCGCCCCCTGCGATGGCGAATTCCGCGGCGTTGCGACCATAGGCGACCATGTTGAGGAAGGCCAGGTTGTGGCGTATGCGGGGGATGTCCCCGTGGTTGCCACGCTCACGGGCGTTTTGCGCGGCCTGATAGCCGATGGGGTGCAGGTTCGCCAGGGTTTGAAGTGCGGCGATGTTGATCCACGCGACCAGAGCGGCTATTGCGGGCTGGTCTCGGACAAAGGCCTGGCGGTTGCGGGCGGCGTGCTTGAGGCTATCCTTCATGTAGGTGGAACGTTTTCGGCCCGATAGGGCGTGAGGTGGGAAGATGCGCAAGATCGCAGAGCATATCGCAGGCGCTTGCCGTGCGGGCGAGCCGTTGGTGCTGGTCGCGGTGGCGGAAAGCAAGGACTCCACGCCGCGCAAAGCGGGAACGCTCATGTTGGTGTCCGCCGATGGGCTGGTGTGCGGCACCATCGGCGGCGGCGCCCTTGAAGCGCATGGCATAGCCTGCGCGCGTCGTCTGCTGGGAGGCAAGGCGCACCGTTTCGAGAGCATGGGCCTTGAGGAGCGCCTGGGCATGGTCTGCGGCGGAAGCGCAAGCTTGCTCTACGTTCCGATATGCGGCGGCAGCGCAGCGTGGGCCAAGGTCGCCAGCGAGCTGTTGCGCTGTTTCGAGCAACGTGCGCCGGCGTATCTGGCGTTAAGCTGCTGTGATGAGCTGCCACGATCTGGCGAAGGCGTCGCGTTGCTCGACGCCGATGGGGCCTTGCTCGCAGGCGACGGCTCCGCGCCGGGCGATCGGGTTCGCGGCCAGAAGGAGCGCTGCATCGCGGACGGTTGGCTTATGCTGCCCGTTCCCTTGCCGGTCCGCGCCGTGGTGTTCGGCGGCGGGCATGTGGGCAGCGCCACCGTTTCGGCCCTGTCGCGCGTGGGGTTTTCCTGCACGCTGTTCGACTGCCGTCCTGAGTTCGCGAACGCCGGCAAATCCCACGGCGCGCAGCAGGTGGTCGTGGGGGACTACAGCGCTATCGCTGCCTCCTTGACCCTTGACGAGCGTGATTACGTCCTCATCATGACGCACAGCCATCGGCACGATTTCGCCGTGCTGGAGCAGGTGCTCCACCAGCCGTTGGCATATGTGGGGTTCATGGGCTCGCGACGCAAGGTCGCCACGGCGCGCGAGCGCATGCTGGAGGCGGGGATTCCCGGGTCGGCGCTTGATGCTGTGCACATGCCCATAGGGTTGGACATCAAGGCCGAAACGCCCGAGGAGATAGCCGTCAGCATAGCGGCCGAGTGCATCCTGCACCGAGCGACGCGCTAAGCCGCGCCATCGGGAGATGGCGTCGGGCGCGAAGGCGCATCAGGGTGCTCCGGCCATGGCGGCGGATCGATCACCGTCATGTCAAGGCGAAGCGTTTGGGCGATAAGCGTTGCAAGCTCGTCGTCGGTGATGTCGGGCTTGGCCTTCATCATCCCCGCTAACCCGAATATGAGCAGGCCGAACGTCTCAGGGATCAGCTGGATTTCGATGGTCCGGTACGCCATGTACTCGGACACGATGTAGTTCTGGATGCATGCCACCACCTCGCGGACGGCCTGCGTGGCGAAGCGGTCGCGCAGGCCGAGCTCCTCGAGCACGGAAAACATCGGGCGAGGGTCGCCCGATGCCGTGTAGAGCGCGCGTCGTAGCATGGATACGCAGTTTTTCAGCTCCGAGGGCGTCTCGCCGAATGCGCGCAGCTCGTTCCAGGTGGACACGCTTTCGACCAGATCCTCAAGATAATCCTCGATCACGGCGTCGGTGACGGCCTGCTTGTCGGGGAAGTAATAGTATAGAAGGCTGCGCGCCACGCCGGCCTTGCGGGCGATGGCGGCCATGCTGGTGGCGGCGACCCCTTCGGTTTCGTAAAGCTCGCGCGCCGCCAGCATGATGTCGCCGGCGGTGCCTTCAAGCCGCGCGCTTTGCCTAACCTGCCGCGTGACGGGGTGCGGCAGGTCAGGATCGAATCCGGGTAACGGCTTGCTGTCCAGTGCAGACACGGGGCTCCTTCGCATGTTGGGAAGCCGCCGCGCTGCGTGCGCTAAGGCGCGGTTCGCTGTAGATCAGCGGTTTTCCTCGACGACCTCTCGATAGCTCTTCGTGTCATTATAGAGCTCGTCCTTAAGCGGGTTAAGGCGCCGTGCGCGGATTCGGCGTAGCTGGTAGGCGGCAAGGGCCACATTGGCGATGAGCGCCACCAGACTGACGGCGAAGAACGCGTTCGGGTTGTGGGTCGTGGGAATCTCGGCGAACGTGTAGAACTGCGGGAGCGCCATGGCGAACATGGCGTACAGCGCCAGCGTCTGCGCACGATGCTGCAGCCATGCGCCGCGTTTCGTGAAGAACGTCGGGACGGTGCAGGCGATCAGCAGGGCCAGGCCCGTGTAGGTGGAGTGGTCGGACATGCAGTTGTAGGTGTAGGCGAAGTTCCACAGGTCGTAGGCGATGATCCACATCCACAGCATGTCGGGCCAGATCATGTCGCGCGACTTGTCCCTCGAGATGAAGATGCCGAACCAGCCGCAGATGGTGACGATGTTCAGGATGCCGGCGATCGCGTTCATGATGTTCCAAGGGCCGGAGATCATCCAGACGTGGTCGACGATGGCGCCGCCCCACAGGCCGTACGTGAACATCTGCACGTCGCGCACCACGGCTTCGGCGATGTTGATGGCCAGGATGAGCGGAGGGAAGCATAGTGCCCATCGTTTCTCATACAGATGGTGCTCCTTGCCGTCCGCGCCGCGCCATTTCACGAACCGCAGCGCCATGAATCCGATGCATCCCGCCAAGGCGGAATAGGTTTTAGCCCAGTTGAACCAGTTGCCCGTTCCGTATTCGTTGCCGGGCGCCGCGGTGTGGGGCCAGACGAATATGGTGAACACGATCGGGGCCACGATGAACAGCGCCACGCCGCCCCAGACGCTCGTGCGGCCGAACTCGTTGAATGCCATGAGGGCGAACACGACGAACAGCCAGATCGCCCAGATCATAGGGTCGGATGCTTGATATAGGATGCCCATGGGATCCTCCTTGGGTTGAACGGCGCGCCGCCGCGGTTGCCCGTATCGTGCGGCGGCGCGAAGGTCGTAAGCGTTACGGGCGCTCCACCATGGTTTTGACGCGGCCTTTCTCGTCCCATGCGGCCACGTAGCCGAACTCCTCAAGGT
Source organism: Eggerthella sp. AM16-19 (assembly GCF_003474385.1). Classification (NCBI taxonomy): domain Bacteria; kingdom Bacillati; phylum Actinomycetota; class Coriobacteriia; order Eggerthellales; family Eggerthellaceae; genus Eggerthella; species Eggerthella sp. AM16-19. The sequence goes on along the minus strand of NZ_QUCY01000004.1, from coordinate 14,609 downwards.
TGGCCAGCGCTGCCTCGCGTTGGCCTTCGGGAACGTCGATGCTCTCGAGGTACACCCTGCGGAAGCGCGGGTTGTCGATGTAGAGCTCCTGCTTGAAGGGGTTGCGCTTCTTGCCGAAAATCGTGTAGGCCTGGTAAATGAACAAGCTCGCGTTGAAGATGAGCGCGATGACCGAGATGGTCATGTGAGCTGCGGGGTTGTTGGTGGAATGGACCACGAACGCCGGATGCAGGAAGAACCAGGGGATGGTCATGGTGACGATCATGTTCACGGCAAGCGTGCGGACGCGGTGCTGTGCGTAGGCTCCGCGCTTGATGAAGAACGCCGGGATGGTGCAGGCTGCCAGAAGCACCAGGCCGCAGTACATGGAGCGGTCGGAGACGCTGTTGTAGGTGTAGGCGAAGTTCCACAGGTCGTAGCCGATGATCCAGAACCACAGCTGATCGGGCCAGACGTAGTCCTTCTTCTTGCCGCGGCTGACGATGATGCCGAAGAAGCCGCAGATGCAGATGGCATTCAAGATGCCGGCTATGCCGTTCATGACGTTCCACGGGCCGCCGACCACCATGTAGCCGTCGACGATGCCGTTGACGCCCGTGAGCTGGAAGTCGCGGATGCATGCCTCAAGGATGTTGATGGCGAAGATGATGGGCGGTATGCAGACGATGTACTTCTTCTGGAAGGCGGGGAAGTAGACGATCAGCCAGCCCAAGATCGCTCCGGCTAAGCACGAGTAGGTTTTCACCCACTGGAACCAGGTGCCGGCGCCCGTGCCTTCGACCGCGGTATGGGGCCAAACGAAGACGGTCAGAACGACCGGCAGCGCGATGAATATGACCGCGCCTACCCATTTGTTCAGGCGCGACAGCTCGTTCATGCCGATCAGAAATGCCAGGTACAGCAAAACGCTCACGCATGCCGTCGCCGATAGCGGCTCGTAGAAAAACATGGCGGATCCCTCCTCCTTGTATGCCTGCGGGCCGTCCGGGGCGCCGTTCGGCTATCTTGCGACGGCGTTCATCCGGCTCGGTCCGCTCCCTTCGGCGAGAGTGTAGCAAGGGCTTTTTCCGTTGGCTTGACGGTTTGCCCTTGATTCGTCAAGGAGAGGCTCGGCGGCAAGCGGCTGTTTTTCGCCGGGAAACGCGGTTGACGGAACGGTAACGGTTGGAAAAAACTTTGCCGAAAAGGGCATCGAACGGTATGCGAAATCAACAGGGTTTCGCTGGAAAATACGCGCCGAAACCCAAGGATTATGGGATCGGCCAATCATTTTTCGCCATAGATTCACGGGATTCAACCGATAGAAGCCGGCAACGAATTTGCTGAAAACCGATTGACAACGACAATAGCCGTCAAGTTAAATGCGCTCTGACGCAAGTCGTGGGAAAACGTATTTGCGCAACCTCATTGAAGGCTGTCAACAGAAAGGGTATTGCCATGGCGGATAACGTGGTAGTGGCAAGGAACACCGAGAACGCACCGAAGTGCCCGATGTGCTCTCAGACCGTCGCTTTCTCCCATTACAACAACCTCTCGGCCCAGCTGCCTGTCGATCCTAAGACCGGCGCAATCGTCGAGGGCGGTGTCAAGGAGCAGGCAGAGCAGTGCTTCCGTAACATCGCAGCCATCGTTGCGAGCATCGATCATGACCTGAACGACGTCGTTCGCGTCACCATCTTCGTCAAGGACATCATGGACATCGACGTTGTGGAGAGGGCTTACAAGTCCTTCTTCACCACCTATGTGCCCGCCCGCACCATCGTTGCCGTCAACGATCTGCCCATGGGCGCCCTGGTCCAGGTTGAGGCTCTGCTCACCAACGGCGAAGGCACCATCCCGAACGAGCCCCAGGCCGGCGACCTGGTCAAGTACGCCAACAACACCCACAGCGCCCCGTTCGACGCGATGTCCACGCAGTCCGTGGCGTTCTCCCACTACAACAACATCACCGCTCAGCTGCCGATCGACCCGGTTTCCAACCAGATCGTCATGGGCGGCGTGCAGGAGCAGACCGCTCAGTGCCTGAAGAACATCAAGGCCGTCCTGACTGCCATGGATGTTCCGTTCGACGACATCGTCAAGGTCACCGTCTTCCTGAAGGACCTCGGCGACGTTGAGGCCATGAACGAGATCTACAAGCGCTTCTTCCCGGATTCGGGCATCGCCCGCGCCGTCAACTACCTGCCGGCCCGCACCGTGGTCGAGGTCGCCGACCTGCCGCAGCATGCGCTCGTGCAGATCGAGGCCGTGTGCTCCCACGGCGACGGCACCCCGCCGCAGGCCGTCGAGGCCCGTCATGGCCTGATCATCGAGGCCAACAACATCGCCGACGCTCCGAAGGACGAGCTGTCCTCCCAGACCGTGGCGTTCTCCCACTATAACAACATCTCCGCCCAGCTCGGCGTTGACCCGACAACGGGCGTGCTGGTCGCCGGCGGCGTGAAGGCCGAGACCGAGCAGGCTCTCAAGAACATCAAGGCCATCATCGAGAGCGTTGACCATGTCCTGGAAGACTGCGTCAAGGTGAACATCTTCGTGAAGGACATGAACGACATGGACGCCGTCAACGAGGTGTACGCTCAGTTCTTCCCTGAGGGAACCCCCGCTCGTCGCGTGGTTGGCGTTGCGAACCTGCCCATGGGCGCCGCCATCCAGATCGACGCCATCTTCGGCAACTTCGAGGGTACCCCGCCGATCGCCTAGCGCATCATCCGCGAATCCTTGTCGATCATCGGGTGACCGATGGTTTTGGGAAGGGAACGGGTTTTCACCCGTTCCCTTTCTTGCGTTGGGGAAGGTTTGGGCGGCTTGAAACGCCGTAGCGCTTGCTGCGGCGGCCTTTCGGCTTGAGATTCGCCGCACGCCCTTGCTTTATGGGGAAAGTCCTGGGCATGGTGGTTTCCTACGATGTTTGAGCGCAGGGAAGCTGCGTTTCGATTGGCGGATACAGGGAAAAGGAATGGATGCGGGGCGCCTGTCTCATGCGGGCGCCCTGACGCATCGGGAAAGGACGGCCTTCATGAAATGGAACGTGGTCACGGATTCAAGCTGCGACCTTATCCCCTCGGACTATCGATCCGACGTGATCGAGCTATCCAGCGTGCCGTTCGCGATCAGCGTCGGGGTTCGCGGGTATACCGATGACGAGCAGCTCGATATCGAGGAGATGCTGCGCGATATGGAACAGGAGAAGACCGCCAGCTACACCTCGTGCCCTGCCCCGGGTGCGTGGCTTGAGCAGTTCGAGAAAGCCGACCGCACCTTCGCCATCACCATCTCGTCGCAGCTCTCCGGCAGCATGAACAGCGCGCTCACCGCTCGCGACCTGGCGCTTGAAGCGGACCCGGACAAGAAGATCGCCGTGCTGGATTCCCGCTCTACCGGTCCTGAGCTGGTCCTTTGCGTGCGTGAGATTGAAAGGCTCGCCCGTGAGGGCGTCGATTTCGACGAGGCGGTGGACCGAGCGAACGCGTTTCTGGATAAGACCAAGGTGATCTTCGCGCTTTCGTCTTTCGACAATCTGATTAAAAACGGCCGCATGAACAAGATGGCGGGCTTTCTGGCCAAGGCGCTTGGCATGTGGGGCATCGGCAGCGCAAGCGACGAGGGTCGAATCGTTGTCGAGGGCAAGACGCGCGGCCCGAAGCGCACCGTTCGCACGCTTGTCGAGTGCATGAGGGAGCGCGGGTTTGCCGGCGGCAACGTTGCCATCAGCCATTGCGACAACCATGCTGTTGCCCAGGCTCTTAAAGAGGGTATTTTGAACGCATGGGAGGATTCCTGGATCGAAATCCTCCCGACCAGGGGTCTTTGCAGCTACTACGCCGAACGCGGCGGCCTGATCGTCGGCTTTTAGCTCGTAGATTGCCGTGCGTCGTTGATTGCAAAGATTCGGTTTCATTAACAATACAGCGTTTCAGAAACGGTTGAGCCGCGCCCAAAAAGATTGTTTGGGCGCGGCTCGTTATATTTCCCTGACGGGGTGGTATAGGGCAGGGATCCCGCTCTTTTAGGTTACAGGTCGTCGGGGCAGTCTAGTTCCGCTTCGATTTTCGCGCGGCGCTGTTTTGCCTCAAAGAATGCCAGGCACAGCGCACCGAATACGGCAACGAAGATGGTCACGCCGAACACTACGCCCGTTGCCAGGTTCGTTCCCCAAAAGACGCTTTCGATCGGTACGATCTGCGTCTCGGCGATGCAGCGCATAGCAGCGATGGCGAGTGCGCTTGCGATGCCGGTGATGCCCGAAATGAGCAGGAAATAGCCCGTGGGAATGTGCTCTGTTTGCCCGAAGCGGTTGGTGTCGACATAGCCTTTCCTCGTTTGCAGCACGGCACAGACGGTCATCACGATGAAAAGCCATGCGTACATGACGGCGTCAACGGGATTTGCGAAGAGGCGAAACGCTTCGCCGGCGCCATCGTGCACCCATGCTACCTGCTGGGCCATGATTTGATACACAAGCAACGTGAGCATTCCGAACGATAGCAGCATGAACCCAAGCTTGTAGATTTTCGCGTTCTCGGCCTCAAGACGCTCGTCCTTCGGGCCGGCGTATTCGCGCCATTTCTGGGCAAGTTTCATATTTTGCAGCTTCATGATTCTCTCCTAAAAGGATATGTCTTGGTTTGGGTAACGTGCTGGGTTGGGAACGATGAAAACGGGTTAGCGTTCTTCGTCCCAGAAAAGGTCGTTTAGGGTGACATGAAGGGTTTTGCAAATGGCAACGCATAAATTGAGCGTGGGATTATAACCGCCTGCCTCGATAAGGCCGATGGTTTGGCGTGTGACGCCGACGGCTTCGGCTAAATCGGATTGCGAAAGGCCGGCCGCTGCGCGCGCTGCCTTCATGCATAGGTTTTTCTTGCCTGGCATGGGATTCCTTTCGACGTATGAACAGATATCCGTTGCAACATGACAGAAATATATTGCATCCAAATCTTAATGTCAACTATATGTTGCAATATGAAATGTAAGTACGGCACGTTCTTCGTCGTTGCAAGAAGCACTACAGACGATTCCTCATGAAAAAGGCGCCTTGCAAAGAGCAAGGCGCCTTGGATAGGCGATATGTTGCGGGTTTATTCCCACTCCACCGTGCCGACAGGCTTGGGGGTGAGGTCGTAGCACACGCGGCAGATGCGGGGGACCTCGGCGGTGATGCGGGCGGTGATGCGCTTGAGCAGCGCCCAGTCGAGCTCGGGGACCTCGGCTGTCATGACGTCGACCGTGTTGATGCAGCGGATGATGCAGGGCCAGTCGTAGGCGCGCTTGCCCTCGCGCACGCCGGTTGCGCGGAAGTCGGGCACCACGGCGAAGTACTGCCAGATGGTCAGGCCGGCGTTGTCGATCTCCTCGCGCACGATGGCGTCTGCCTTGCGCAGCGCCTCCAGGCGATCGCGGGTGATGGCGCCGAGGCAGCGAACGCCCAGGCCGGGGCCGGGGAAGGGCTGGCGCTCGACCATGTTCTCGGGCAGGCCGAGCTCACGGCCGACCACGCGCACCTCGTCCTTATACAGCAGCTTGACGGGCTCGCATAGCTCGAACTGCAGATCGTCGGGCAGGCCGCCCACGTTGTGGTGCGCCTTCACGCCGTCCTGGGACTCCAGGATGTCGGGGTAGATGGTGCCCTGCGCCAGGAAGCTGACCTCGTTGCCGACCTTGCGGGCCTCTTCCTCGAACACACGGATGAACTCGGCGCCGATGATCTTGCGCTTGGCCTCGGGCTCCTCGACGTCGACGAGCTTGCCCAGGAAGCGGTCGGTGGCATCCACGTAGACCAGGTTCGCGTCCAGCTGGTTCTTGAACACGTCGATGACCTGCTCGCTTTCGCCCTTGCGCATGAGGCCGTGGTTCACGTGCACGCAGATGAGCTGCTTGCCGATGGCCTTGATGAGCAGCGCTGCGACGACGGAGCTGTCAACGCCGCCGGAAAGGGCCAGCAGGACCTTCTTGTCGCCGATCTGCTCGCGGACTGCGGCAACCTGCTCGTCGATGAAGGCTTGGGCGAGTTCAGGGGTGGTGATGCGCACCATGTCGTCGGGACGCTTGTTCGGATCCATGCAGAGCTCCTTTTAGTTCGCGGGTATGCGCTGCCGTGCGCAGCACATGAGTCGTAGCCCCATATTATATGCGGCAGGGTCCAGGTTTTCTTTTGCCGAGACAGGCTTTTTTGTGGTCGAGCAGCGGATTCCTGCGCTCGGCGACAGGCGGGTCGTGCTCGCATGTCGTCAGGAGGTGACATTCGATTCCCTCTCGACGGCATGAGGCCGCGCGTTTTGCGCGGTTACGGGAATCGCCCTTGCAGTGCCGGCGCGGGAGCAGCCGCGTTGCCGATGCATCCCGGCAGGGTTTTCTCCTGGTAGGATACGGGTACGGTATCAAGCGAAGGAGGGGGTTCCATGAACTACAGGCGTTTGGGCAGGACGGGGCTTGAGGTCAGCGAGATCGGCTTTGGCGCGGAGTGGATGCCGGGTGACGACCAGGAGAAGGTTTCCTGTTTGGTGGATTTCGCTGCGGAGCAGGGCGTCAACATCGTGGATTGCTGGATGGCCGATCCGGCGGTGCGCAGGGTTTTGGGCAACGCCGTCTGCGCGCATCGCGACAAGTGGATTGTGCAAGGCCACTTCGGCGCCACCTGGCAAAACGGTCAGTATACTCGCACGCGCGACATGGACGCGGTGATCCCGGCATGGGAGGAGTTGCTGTCGTGCTTCGGCGGGCATATCGAGCTGGGGCTGATCCACTTCGTGGACGCGGTCGTCGAGTTCGAGCAAATCATGAACGGCCCGTTCATCGAGTACGTGCGCGCCGAGAAGGCCGCCGGGCGCATCGATCACATCGGCTTGTCCACGCATAACCCCGAGGTTGCGCTGCGGGCTGCGGTTACGCCGGACATCGAGATGATCATGTTCTCCATCAACCCCGCCTACGACATGCTGCCCGCTTCCGAGGACATCAACGACCTGTTCAAGGATGAGTACCAGCCCGGTCTTGAGAACATGGACCCGCAGCGCAAGCGCCTGTACGCGCTGTGCGAGGAAAACGGCGTGGGCATCACCGTCATGAAGCCGTTCGCGGGTGGGCGCCTGTTCGACGCCGAGAAATCGCCATTCGGCGTGGCGATGACCCCCGTGCAGGCTTGCCATTATTGCCTGACTCGCCCCGCGGTCGCCTCCGTGTTGGCCGGGTTCAGGGACATCGAGGAATGCGTAGGCTGCCTGGCGTACGAAACCGCCGATGACGCGGCGAAAAACTACGCGTCCATCTTGGCTGGCGCTCCGCAGCACGCCTATTTCGGCAATTGCATCTACTGCGGGCATTGCCAGCCTTGCACCGTGGGCATCAACATTGCCGAGGTGAACAAGTACTCCGACCTTGCGCAGATGCAGGATGAGGTGCCCGCATCCGTTCGCGACCATTACCTTGCCCTTGAGGTTCGCGCCGGGGACTGCACCGGATGCGGCGCCTGCGAGGCGAACTGCCCGTTCGGCGTGCCCATCGCCCAGCGCATGGAGGAAACCGCCGCGTTGTTCGGCGCTTAGCGGGGAATGCGAGGGAAAGCGATGAGCGGCGGCAGCATCGAGATTCGCGACATGGTGGCGCGCCGCGGCAGCTTCTCGCTGCGCGTTGACGAATTGCATATCGAGCCGCACGAGATATTCGCCATCGTGGGGGGAGACGGGGGCGGGTAAGACCGTGCTGCTCGAGGCGATCGCCGGCGCGTTTCCCCTGGACGCCGGCAGCATCCTGCTCGACGGCAAGGACATCCGCTGCCTGCCCGTGCAGCAACGGCGGTTGGGGATCGTGTATCAGGACCACGCGCTGTTCCCACATATGACGGTTGCGGAGAACATCGGCTACGGCCTGAGGATGGCGCGCTGCAGGCCGTGTGCCCTGCCGATGAGCTGTTCACGCGCGAGTTCTGCCCGCAGGTGATGGCGTTTCTGGGCCGCGGCTAGCGGTATCATCTTCAAGAAGGAAAACCACGCGCTAGGAAGCGCAAGGAGGAACCATATGTATATCCCGGACAGCTATCTCGATGAGCTTATCGCCTCCGACATCCCCAGCGGGATCGACCTGACCACGCATGTCCTGGGCATCGGCGGGCAGCCGGGCCGCATGGAGTACTACACGCGCGACGCGGCCCTGCTTTGCGGGACCGAGGAGGCCGCCCGCATCTTCGGCCGCTTCGGCTGCACGGTGGCCGAGGCGCTTCCCAGCGGCAGCATGCTCGCGCCTGGCGACGTGTTCATGACCGTTGAGGGCCCTGCTGCCGGCCTGCATATGGGGTGGAAGATCTGCCTGAACATCTTCGAGTACTATTGCGCGCTTGCCACCAAGGCCAGGCAGATGGTGGATGCCGTGCATGCCGTGAACCCGCTGTGCGAGGTGCTTTCCACCCGCAAGCTCATGCCCGGCACCAAGCCCTTCGACGTCAAAGCGCTCACGTTGGGTGGCGCCTTCCCGCACCGTCTGGGGCTGAGCGAGACGGTGCTCGTCTTCGATCATCACCTGACCTTCTACGGCGGGCTTGAGAAGCTCATCGCCGACCTGCCGCAGCTCAAGGCGAAGGTCTGCGAGAAGAAGCTGTTCGTCGAGTCGAGCACCGAAGACGCGGTGCGCCTGGTGGAAGCCGGCGTCGACGGCGTGCAGCTTGATAAGATGGCGCCTGAGCAGGTTGCGCAGCTGGTGCCGCAGCTCAAGGCCATCAACCCCCACGTGACCCTTATCGCCGCCGGCGGCGTCAACCTGGGTAATGCGGCCGAGTATGCCGCCACCGGCGTGGACGGCCTGGCCACCACCTGCCTGCATTTCGCCAAACCCCTCGACATGAGCGTGCACATGAGCGCGCGGTAGGGGCGCGTTCGGGCTTTTGCGCGCTGCCCGTATGCGTGTGCTTCAGGGCTTGCGTACGGGCAGCATGGTGGACGCCACTTGATTTGTGCGAGATCGAGCTGCTCGCACTGCCGGCCCGAGGAAGCGCTTGGGACTCTTATTTCGCGGGGAGGATCTCGATCCACTGGCCGTCGGGGTCGGCGATGAAGTACAGGCCCATACGGGGGTTCTCCCGGATGATACAGCCCATCTTCTCGTGAAGCTCGTGGAAGGCGTCGAAATCGTCCACGGCGAAGGCGGTGTGGGTGTCCTTGCCGCCGTTGCCATAAGACTCCACCTGCCCGCGGCTCCAGGTGAGCTCGATCTCGAAGGGCGCCTCGTCGTTTGCCATGAAGGCGTTTGTCCAGGAGCCGTCCTCGGGGCCCATTTCGCGCACCACCTTCATGCCGAGCGCCTCTTGATAGAACTTGATGGTTGCTTCCTTGCCTAGCACGTGAGTGCAAGGATTCGCGTCGGTCGCAAAGCGGAAATCCGTGTCAGCTGCAACGTGTCAGCAAGTTGCCTGCGCGCTACAGGAGCCGGTACGTGCGGCCTTCGTAGTCAATGACGCCTTCCTTGCGCAGCTTCGAGAGCTCGTTCGACAGCGCGCTGCGGTCGACGCTGAGGTAGCTTGCCAGCTTGGTCTGGCTGTAGGGGATGGCGAAGGCGCGGGTGCCGGCTTTCTTCTGCTGCTGCGATAGGAAGGCGAGGATCTTGCCCCGTATGGTCTTGGGAGTCATGGCGATGGCGCGGCGGTTCATGTCCAGGTTGCTTAGCGCCAAGGCGCGCATGAGGTTCGAGGATATGTGCGCGTGGCAGCCGCACTGCTTGGGGCAGGAATGGATGATACGTTCGGCCTTGAGCAGCACTACCTCGCATGCCGTATCCGCCAGCACGTCGATGTCGAGGGGTTCCATGCTGCAGGCGTAGCCGTGCGCGAAAAGCGAGCCGGCTCCCAGCATCTCCAAGATCGTTGTCTCGCCCCAGGCATCCGAGACCTCGATCCGTACGCGCCCGGACAGGACGACGCCGAGGTATTCGGTGGGCTGGCCGGCGCGCATGATTCGCTCCTCCCGGCTGAAAGCCCTTCTTGTCGCCCCAAGGCAAGGCAGCATCAGCCTCGCTTCGTCTTGGGTTATGCCGGCGAATAGCATCGAAGAAGAAGTGGGGATATCAAGCATTGGCTTCACCTGTAGGTTCTACAACAGAAACGTATGAGACACAACAGTATAGTGCAGTCACTTCGAAAAGACACCCTTTGATTGAGGAGCGCGAAATGACTGACGAGAACATGTTCTGCTTCCAATGCGAGCAAACGGCGGGATGCACCGCCTGCACCGGAGCCGCCGGCGTATGCGGCAAGACCGCCGATGCGGCTCGGCTGCAAGACGAGCTGACCGGGGCGTTGGTCGCCCTGGCCCGAGCAGAGAGCGGCGGAAGGGGGGACTCCGAGTCCGACGGGCTTATGCTCGAGGGCATGTTCGCCTGCGTGAGCAACGTCAGCTTCGACCCCGAGGCCATCGCAGCCCTCGAGCGCCGCGTTCGCGCCAAGGCTATCGCCCTGGGCGAATTCGATCCGTACGACATGGGCGAGTTGTGGGACGCGCAGGAGGATATCCGCAGCCTGAAGAGCTTGCTGCTTTTCGGCATGCGCGGCGTGGCGGCGTATGCCTACCATGCGCAGGCGTTGGGGAAGTCGGACCCTGCCGTGACGGCGTTTCTCTACGAGGGCATGAGGGCCGTCGGCTCCGATCTGGGCATGGACGAGCTGCTGCCCTTGGTCCTCAAGTGCGGCGAGGTCAACCTGGCCGCCATGGCCGCTTTGGAGGACGCGAACGTCTCCGCCTACGGCAGGCCCGAGCCTGCGACGGTTGAGCTCAAGGTCGAGGCGGGCCCCTTCATCGTGGTCACCGGCCACGACCTGCACGACCTCAAGCAGCTTCTGGAGCAGGCCGAAGGCCGCGGCGTGAACGTGTACACCCACGGCGAGATGCTCCCCGCAAACGCCTATCCCGAGCTGCGCAAGTATCCGCACCTGAAAGGCAACTACGGCACCGCATGGCACAACCAGCGCAAGGAGTTCAAGGACCTCCCCGCGCCGATCCTGTGGACTACCAACTGCCTGCTGAAGCCGGACGAGTCGTATGCCGACCGCGTGTTCACCACCGGCCCCGTGAGCTTCCCGGGCGCGCATGCCGTCGAGGCGGGCGAAGACGGCGCCAAGGACTTCTCGGCCCTTATCGACAAGGCGCTGGAGCTGGGCGGCTGGGACGCTGATCGGACCTTTGCCGGCATCAACGGCGGCACCAGCGTCGCCACCGGATTCGGCTACGACGCCGTGATGAGCGTCGCCCCCGCCGTCATCGATGCGGTCAGGTCCGGCGACATCAGGCGCTTCATCCTGCTGGCGGGCTGCGACGGCGTGCGCAAGGAGCGCAGCTACTACACCGACTTCGCCAAGATGGCGCCGTCCGACTCCGTCATCCTGACCCTTGCCTGCGGCAAGTACCGCTTCAACGACCTGGACCTGGGCAGCATCGGCGGCATCCCGCGCCTGCTGGACGTCGGCCAGTGCAACGACGCCTACGGCGCGATCAAGATCGCGCTCGCGTTGGCGGATGCCTTCGGCTGCGGCGTGAACGACCTGCCGCTTTCCATGGTGCTCTCCTGGTACGAGCAGAAGGCGGTGTGCATCCTGCTCACGCTGCTGCATTTGGGCATCAAGGGCATCTACCTGGGCCCCACGCTTCCGGCGTTCGTGAGCCCCGGCGTGCTGCAGGTTCTGGTGGACAACTACGGCATCCGCCCCATATCCACCCCCGAGGCAGACCTTGCCCAGATCATGGGCTAGCCGATCGATCGTTCCCCTTAGGCGGGATTCGTTCGTTGTCGGGACCGCGACCTGCGTCGCTGCCTTTGTCCCTGCTAGCAAGATCGCCCTCGTCGTCTGCGCGGCGGCCCAGCTGTTTGCAAGCCGGGCCGCCGTCGTGGCATAACCGGTATCGGTGCGCAGCGTTGCGGCAGCTCATGGACCAGTATCATTCTGGCGGGCACGCATATTCCAACCCTGCGGCAATCGACAGGACGACGGTTTACCGCCTTGAGATAGAGTCGATGACGGGAAAAGGAAACTGCCCAAATAGCAGCAAGTTTGTTGGGTATGCCGACCGTCTTCTTTCCTAAAAGCCCCTGGGTAAGAGCGTCGAGGCCGCGTGCCGTTCCTCCGGTGGGCAAGGCTCAAAAGCACATGATGGAGGTTTCCTCGGGAAAGAAGGCGGATGCGCTTGCGCTAGCGCTAGCGGCTATTGGAGAGGTTTGTGCCCGGCAGGCGTTTCGTAATCTAGGACTTGCTCGTTTTTTTAAGAACGCTTCTATCCTCCTGTTCGCGGCGCGGGCAGATTGCTCGCATGCTGGCAACAGCTTTCGCTGCCCAAAATGAGGCGCTCAGCTATTACGTAACCCCCCTGACATTTAGCATTGATTCATCTTCCTGATGGCCACGGAATCGCATGTTGTGCGGTGACCGCGATATCGTGGCTGTCGATGTCATCTCGTATAGTTCGCTGTAATGCCATCAGGCGAAAACGGATGTTTCTATATGCTATTTGACGTGATGAGATGGTTGATTCGACTGATTTTCATAACGGGTGATCTTGCTTGATGCCATCTGGATTGCAAGTGGCGAAGTTGGGAAACCATGCCTATCGCCACCAGGAAGTTCATCGATTACATGAGCTCGCATATCGAGGCTTAGCTGCGTGCGATATCGCAAATGGGATTGCCGGCCGATATGGGATGGTGTGCAGAGGGTCTGTCCACCTATCCTCAGCGCAAGGCCGTGCTCGAGAAGCGGAAGGCCCGCATGGAGTCGGAGATCGCGAACATGAATCGCGCGCCGGACAAGCTGAAGCCTAAATGCCGGTGCCACGAATCCCGGAATGAGCACGCTGTAGCGTTTTACTGACAGGTTGTCCAATCTGCCCTTGGTCGCATAACCGCGCGGCCTGTTTGGAATGGGTCCCCGTTTAAGATGAGCTATGGGAATCGTGACGACTTGATACCGCCTGCAAGCCTCCTTCAGAATAGGCGCCGAGCAGCTCCTGCGCATGGGCGAACTCGGGCCCTCGCCTCCACCCGAGCAGGCGGTTGACCGCGAGATTTCCTTGGACGTTGTGGACGAAGATCAGATAGGCGTCCTCGCGCGAAAGCCCGGTCTTCTCCATGATCGAGGGAGCCATTTGCTCGGCACCACGCTCAACGACGCGCTGTGCGAGCCCTACAAGGACCTTGACGCCATTCTTGCCGAGGCGGATCTGATCATCATCGGCGCTAGCAACAGGCTTGACATGGAGAGGGGAACATACGCACGTCGATCGACGAGCTGCGCCTCGCTCATCCAGACGCCTTCGCCACGGCCCAGCTCGAAGAGCTCGCGCGCCTTGTGCAAGTCCATCGCAACGGCAGGGTTGCCATCCTCGAACTTGGCGTGGGACTGCTAAACGGTGTCATAAAGCGCATGCTCGCGGGCATGGCGGGGGTTCGAGGTTTGCAGCGAGGACGTCCCCCGATGCCCGCACTGCGGCTGGCAGCTTGCGCCGTGGGTGCGCGACGACACGTTTCCCCGAGGTAACTACTTGGAGTGCGCTGCCGGCATCCTATAATGACCATAAGACGATACACATAATCGAGGAGGTTCATCATGGAAAAGGAACTGTTCGATTTCGTTGCCGAACGCGCGGGCATTCTCGCCGCTGCCGACACGAGCAAGCAGGACACCAAGGACGCGGCTGCTGCCTGGGAAGACGCTGTTGCCGCCGATAGCAGCGCCGCCGCTGTTGAGGCTGCAACCACCAAGCTGCTTGACTTTCTTGAGGGTCGCCCCACCACGATTGACGGCGTTATCACGTTCGCCCAGGGCCCGGCGAAGGAAATCATGGGCGAAGAGACCGCCGCGAAAATGCTCGAAGCACAGTTCGCGCGCAAGGAAGCGGGCGCCAAGTACTGCAATTGCCCCTCCTGCGCCGCCGCCTCCGAACTGCTTGCGAAGTTCGGCCGCATCGAGCTGTAATACATCTCACGTCGCAAGCTGCGCATAGAGCGCGCGGGTCCTTCAAGGTCCGCGCGCTTTTGCTTTGATGCACGATAGGGGGTATGCATGCGAAAGCGCGAGTTCGAAACCGAGCGTGGGGCGCTGCGCTACTGGGTGTCGGAAAACGATGAGGAAACGGCGCAGCTTGTCTTCTTACCCGGCCTTACCGCCGACCATCGTTTGTTTAACAAGCAAGTTGATTACTTTTCCCAGCGGGCAAGGTGCTTGGTGTGGGATCCCCCTTCCCACCATGTCGTGTTCTATCGCCTTCGGGGACAAAAGCTGGGACAACTTCAAAAACTTACCTTAACCCAGGGCGTTGAGTTTTCATTTTTTGCCCCAAAGGGCGTGGTGGATGGTCCCCGCAAACTCAACAGAACCGAAAACACCCGTTCTGAATCTCAACTGTCCTTTAGCGCGCAAGCCGCCAGCTGCAACCACAAGTGAATCATCTGAGGCGGCTTGCCCATCGTTCGCAAAACCGCAGGTCGCAGGTTTGCGCCATCGACAGGAAAAGGAAGTAGTCTCGGATGGCTTGCCCATGAGTTGGCGAACGGGCCTTGAGATTCCGCTGACGTCCGGAAACGCTTCGAGCTCCACGGCGTAACGTTTCTGGGGGTGCGGCGTAAGCCGCGTCGGCGAT
>NZ_QUCY01000039.1:0-15198 GCF_003474385.1 Eggerthella sp. AM16-19 | reverse complement strand
CGAACCTGGATAGGAGAATCTGAACCCCCATCAACTTTACGCCGTCTTCGAGCTCCCTTGAATTGTCAGACAGCCTATGATATAAGGTAATTGGTTTTCCGTTAGGAAGGCTTCCAAGTGCCGGGGACGTTTTCCCCGGCTTTTTTCTTATCCAGGAGAGCAATGCGAGAACTCAGCATCTTCGTCGACGAGTCGGGAAGCGACGGCCTCTCCGACCGCTACTACCTGCTCACCGTCGTTATGCACGACCAATCCGACAGCATCGCGGACTCAATCGAGGCATATGAGAGCGCCCTCCGCGCGAAAGGGCTTCCGGACATACCTTTTCACGCGTCGCCGCTTATGAACGGCAAGGATTTGTATTCCGGGTTCGACCTGAGAACGCGCAAGATGATGCTCGGATCCTTCCGAGTATTCTTCCGCCACATGCCCGTGAGGTATCACACCTTCGCATACGCGACCAGACAGTTCGCCTCGCTCGATAAGCTCGCGGGGGCGATGCGCAGGGATATAGTGAACTTCCTGTTCGACAACCTTGCGGAGCTGCAGGCGTACGACGCGGTCAAGGTTTACTACGACAATGGACAGCACTCCGTCGCGGAATCGCTTCACCGCGCGATCGAGTATGCGCTGTCGAAGAATGCGGTCGTCTACCGCTCGACGCAGCCCTCTGAGTACCGGCTGTCGCAGGCGGCGGACTACATCTGCACCACGGAGCTCACAGCGATCAAGTACGCGGACCATACAGCTACCGCAACGGACGAAAAGTTCTTCGGCAAATGGTCCGATTTCAAGAAGGGCATTCTTAAGGAAACGCGCAAGAAGCTTGTATAGCGGAACGCTGTGCGGGGGGCGACGAGGGATTGGAAGCGCGCTTCGAGCGACGGAAGCTTAAATGCAAACAGAAGCATTGAGGGTATCGATCGGCGCTGATATAGACCTTGATGTGAACAGGGCTACGTCCCCTGTTCACACCCGCGCTTACATTGTTGCGGCATTTGCGACAATGCAAGCATAGATAACTTGCGGGGCGCGAAACCATAAAGGTTGCCCAGCGGTTGCCAAACGAAAAGCCCCTGATCTGTTTGTGCGGGTCAGGGGCTCGGAAACGCTAGATATTAGATACTCCCACTCTTTCACATGCGTTTGCCGTGACGCCAATCCAGTTGATTCTAGGTTGGTCGTCAGTCTTGGCCATCTTGCCACCGAATCTCGCCGTGTGTCTTCGCGTAGGCGTTTGGGACAAAACGTGGGCAACGCAGAAAACTTTTCGGCCACCGAAGGCCCGCAGTTTCATTTTTGTCCCGGGGGACAAAACAGGCAGGATTACAGGTTACAGACATCCTGGCTGAGGGTGTGAATTCGCCATTTCAGCCCCTCTTCACCCATTTCGAGGAAGGAATCATAGCTAGCGGCTTTATCCCTGCGCGTTTCCGCAGGTCAGAAGTCGTATGTTGTGACCATGACTGGAGGAATCGTTGCTGTGGGCTTGGCATTGAATCAAGGTGCGCCTTATTTCAGATATTCCTCAAAGAATGCTTTCAGCTTTTCAAACGGAATGATATCCATCTGATCGTAGAGGTCGGTATGGCTGGCGCCGGGGATAATGAGCAATTCCTTGTTGTCCCAGCCAGCTTGCCGTACGCGGTTTCGCTGAAATAGCGCGAGTGCGCCTTCTCGCCGTGCACCAGCAACACGGCGGAGCGGATCTCGCAGGCGTACTGCAAGATCGGCATATTCAAAAACGACAGCGAGGACGTCACGCTCCAGCCACCGTTGGAGTTCAGGCTGCGGGGATGGTAGCCTCGCGGAGTCTTGTAGTAGGCGTAATAGTCCGCCACAAACTGCGGCGCGTCTTCCGGCAGCGGATCGACCACGCCGCCCGCCAGCGCATAACTGCCGTTTTTATAGTCCTCGGCGCGCTGCGCGTTCAGCGCTTTCCGCTTTTCGAAGCGCGCCTGTTCGGAATCCTCGGCGTCAAAATAGCCGTTGGCGGTCACGCGGGTCATGTCGTACATCGTCATAGCAGCAGTAGCTTTGATACGAGTGTCGATGGATGCGGCATTGATTGCCATGCCGCCCCAACCGCAGATGCCGATGATGCCGATGCGCTCCGGATCGACGTTTTCCTGTACCGAGAGGAAGTCCACCGCTGCGCAGAAGTCCTCGGTGTTGATGTCCGGCGATGCTACATAGCGGGGCGTGCCGCCGCTCTCCCCGGTATAGGACGGGTCGAAGGCAAGCGTGAAAAAGCCCAGTTCCGCCATCTTCTGCGCATAAAGGCCGGACGATTGCTCCTTCACCGCGCCAAACGGACCGCTGACGGCGATAGCGGGCAGCTTGCCTTCCGCGTTCTTCGGCACGTACACATCAGCTGCCAGCGTGATGCCATATCGGTTATGAAAGGTCACCTTGCCGTGCCCCACCATCTCGCTTTTAGGGAGCACCTTGTCCCATTCCTGCGTCAGTTTCAACTGCTCCATGCTTATGCTTCCTTATTAGCCGCCCTAAGGTATGCGTCGTCATCCACGGGCTCCAACCACTCGTTGGAGGCGTCCTCACCAGGAACTTCCACCGCGAGATGGGAGAACCAACTGTCAGGCGCCGCACCGTGCCAGTGCTTTACGCCCGTGGGAATATTCACTACATCGCCAGGGCGCAGCTCCTGTGCCGGTTTGCCCCATTCCTGGTAAAGCCCTCGGCCGGCCACGCAGACGAGGATCTGCCCGCCGCCGCTTTTGGCGTGATGGGTGTGCCAGTTGTTGCGGCAGCCGGGCTCGAACGTCACGTTGTAGACGCCGACCTGCTCGGTGGAAAGGGGCGCGAGGTGGCTTTGCCCGATAAAGTACTTCGCGAATGCGTCGTTGGGCGCGCCGATGGGAAAGGCCATCTCGTTTTGGTGCTCAGTTCTTGCACCAGCGGCATCGCCATCCGCCCAGACCTCCTTCGCCATGCGGAAGGCCGCCCACGCCTTGGGCCATCCCGCGTAAAACGCCGCGTGCGTAAGGATTTCCACCATCTCCGTCCTGGTCACGCCATTGTTCTTTGCGGACATCAGATGATATTGGAACGAAGAGTCCGTCAGCCCCTGCGCCATCAGGGCCACCACCGTCACCACGCTGCGGTCTCGAAGGGAGAGCCTGTCTTCTCGGCTCCACACCTCGCCGAACAGCACGTCGTCGTTGAGCTGTGCGAATTTGGGGGCGAATTCTCCCAGGGCATCCCTGCCCGCCGTCTGCTTAATCGTCATGTTTGATTCCTCCTGTCGATGGTTTTGAGTGCAAACTGCTTCCGCGCAGCTAAGCCGCGCCTAGATTCCCATGCCCATTCGTCGCGCCTGCTCCAGAGCGGGGTGCCCGGCGATTTCGCCCACGCCGTTCACGCCGCCGGCGAATACCGTTCCGGCAAACGTGCAGCGGGAGAAGCAGTCGACCCATCCCTGCACCGCTTTCTTCGCGCCGTCGAAGGTCGAGCGCCCGTCCTCCGCCGCCGTCGCCAGCAGATACGCCTCGGTGAATGCGTAATCGGAGCCGAAGAGCGGGTTGGCGCGGTCCAGCATGGTCTTGAGCTGGCCGCAGACGCTGTAGTAGTAGACGGGCGTTGCGAACACCAGCACATCCGCATCGTGCATCTTGGCGGCAATTCCCACGGCATCGTCCTGGATGACGCAGCGCCCCAGCTTCAGGCAGGCAAGGCAGCCCTTGCAGAAGCCGAGCCGCTTTTCGCGCAGGCGCACGGTCTCCACGCTGTGGCCCGCCTCCCGCGCACCGCTGGCGAAGGCATCCGCCAGCATCTCGGAATTGCCGTTCTTTCGAGGACTTGAGGAAACTATCAAAACCTTTTTGCCCATTACGGAATACCCCTTGCACTCGCGATTTATATCGACGAGAATAAAGGTAATACCTAAACCTGACTTTAGGTCAAGGAATGAATTCGAGATTTATCCGGAGGGACCATGTACACAATCGGACAGGTGGCGGAGATGTTCGGTCTGCCCGTTTCCACGCTGCGGTATTACGACAAGCAGGGATTGTTCCCGGGCCTGGAGCGGGCGTCCGGCATTCGCCGATTCGGCGATACGGAACTCGAGGCGCTTCGGGTCATCGAATGCCTGAAGAAGGCGGGGATGGAGATCAAGGACATCCGACTGTTCATGGAATGGTGTGCGGAGGGCCCATCCACATATCCCAAGCGCAAGGCAATGTTCGAGGAACGGAAGACCTACATGGAGTCGGAGATCGCCAACATGAACCGCGCGCTGGATATGCTGAGGTTCAAATGCTGGTACTACGAGCAGGCGATTCAAGATGGCAGCGAGGATAGGCTGAAGGCGCTGATTCCCGACGATTTGCCAGAAGAAATCAAAGGCGCCTACGAAAACGCGCACGCTCAATAATGCCGCCCGACGCTCAAGGGAGTTCGGCGAGGAATCCTCTTCGGGTAGCAATGCACTTCTTTCCCTTAATGTCGTAGCGCTTTGCCTCATAGAAGACGAAGGCGTCGCTGAGGTAGGAGATGTAGCGCCTGACGGTGACGTGGTTGGTGGGAACCCTGTTGGCGTCGAGGGCGTTGGCGATGTTGTTGGGCGAGTTGAGGTTGCCGGAATTGCCCATCATGTACTCGGCCAGCCTCTCCAACACGGTGGAGTCGGTACGTATTGTGGTCTTCCCAAGCCATAATCCACTCCTTCTCGGTTTCGAAACTCGATTATTTCTAAAGTTTCGAAATCGAGAAGGCAATACACACAAGGATGTGTCGAGGGGCGGTTCCCGATCGCGCCATGTCGGCAACAATGTCGGGGTGCATTCGCGCGTGCTACAATGCGGCCATCAGAGATGAAAACACAGTCCCCGTCGGGTAGTCGTGGGCGTGCGGGAGTCCGCATCAGTAACCTGCCTCCTTGGTTGTCCCTTCTCTGCATGGTCATCTACATAAAGGAGGAACCAACCATGCAGATCAGCGTGTCGTCCACCCTGACCGTATATCACGACGGCCAATTCTGGGTCGGGCTGGCGGAGCATGTCGAGGACGGAAGGTACGGCGTCGCCCGCATCGTCTTCGGCGCAGAGCCGTCCGATGAGGAGATCCTGCGATTCGTTACTAGCGAATGGGAGAAGCTCTCGTTCTTCGGCGACAAGGCTACTGAAACAAGCAAGCCCGCGAAGAACCCCAAGCGGCGCGCTCGCGAGGCAGCGAAAGCCCTTAAACGGCCCGCGGTGAGCACCAAGGCACAACAGGCGCTCGCGGCACAGCGGGAAGCGATGAAGCGGGAGTCGGCTCAAGCAAGAAGTCAGCGTCGCGCGGATGAGGTGGAGGCGCGCTTCGAGCAGCGGAAGTTGAAGCGCAAGCAGAAGCACCGCGGGCATTGATACCGCCATCGACCAGTATATATAGCAGCAGGCGTTGCTTCGATTGAAACTGCGCCTGCTGCCTGGTGCTATAACGTTATACAGAACGTATGTTCTATTCCCACTCAGTGACTGATCCAGTACGGGTGCTGCAGATGCGAGTCGCGTCGTACCGCCTAAGGGCTGATTCGCGCGCAACTTGGGCGAATCAGCCCCTTGATTCGCGATTTCGGGAATGACTCAATTGATTCGCGAAACCGCAGGTCGCTCCTTTAATCACTCCTTGGTTTCCGCCGGGGTTCGTAGCGGGTGGCGTGAAAAGGGGTGATTCAAAGGGTCGGAGAGATGCCTATAGCGCAATCGTCTGGTATTGGCGTGGTGGGGGACTTCTCGCCTCCATCAGTCCAAATCGTCAAGCTCCGAAAGCCTTGCGAGCTCGATGGCCGAATCGACCGCCTCTTCGAAATCGACGCCTTCCGCATAGGGCGATGCCGAGACGTAAGAGGACCAGATGCCCGCATCATATCGGATCTTCCGACCTCGCCGAGCACGGCTTCGTAGTTGCTCGTCTTGCCGAGTGAACCGCGCCTGGAGGCAGTGGCGACAACGGCTTCGTGCGGGGAATCCCGCCAGCCACATTAACCCGTCGCCCGCGAAAGACGTCGAGCTGGAGAATAGGACCTATTTCCCGTCATGGATTGGGTTTGCCTGCATGACTAGAGCCCTGCTGTAATTGGCTGGATTACCGTTCCGGGAACCAGTATCGACCTACCTGTCCGCCAAGCTCCTTCTTCAGCTCCAGCCTAGTATCTGACTCGCGCCGTTATAAGCGAAAGCCGAAGAGATACGTCTTTGTCGAGAAATTGAAGTTGGTCTTCCCTTACTGCGCGATTTATGCGCTACAGTTAGCTAGCTCTAACTGATTGGGGGCGATAGCGATGCACGAACGCAAGGGCTTCTGGGACAGGAATGCCGGTCGGTACGACCGTTTCATGCGAAAGGACCGGGTGGCGTATGAGAAGATGTATGGGCTGATCCGGCCGGTGGTGAAAGCAAAGACCGTGCTGGAGGTTGCCACCGGCACGGGGCTTATCGCAAAGAGCGTCGTGGATGCGGCGGCGCACATCGAGGCTACGGACGCCTCTGCAAAGATGATCCTTGAAGCAAAGCGGGGCAATCAATCCGCAAAGCTGCACTTTTCCGTACAAGATATGTTCCGCTTGCCCTATGCACAGAAGTCCTTCGAAGTGGTGATCGC
Organism: Eggerthella sp. AM16-19; assembly: GCF_003474385.1. NCBI lineage: Bacteria > Bacillati > Actinomycetota > Coriobacteriia > Eggerthellales > Eggerthellaceae > Eggerthella > Eggerthella sp. AM16-19. Next base: position 8,592 of record NZ_QUCY01000039.1, on the reverse strand, counting down.
GTCCAACGCGCTTCACATAGTGCCGCATCCGGAAAAGGCCCTGCAAGAAATCAGGCGGGTGCTGAAGGACGACGGCGTGCTCATCGCGCCAACCTTCACCCACGCGGAGAACTCGGTTTCCGGCAAGGCAAAAGCCTTTTTCATGAGTATTGCGGGATTCCCCCTCCACAGCAGGTGGACAAGCGAGGAATACCTGCGTTTCCTGCGTCAAAACGGCTGGGCGGTGCAGAAAAGCGCGGTGCTGAAGGCCTCGTTCCCGTTGACCTATGCGGAATGCACGAAATCGGAGGGGCCAGATGTCGTTCTTTGAAAACACCCGCAAGCCCGTGGGCCTCGGCGGAAAACTTATGGTTGCCATGATGAATCTAGGCCACGGCCCTGTGGCGCGGTGGGGACTTCGATTTCTACGACTTGCGCCAAACGCCAAGGTGCTGGATTGCGGCTGCGGCGGCGGGGCGAACATAAAACGGCTGCTGGAAAAATGTCCGCATGGCGTCGTCAAGGGCATCGACTATTCGTCCGTCAGCGTGGAGAAGGCTAGAAAGCTCAACCGAACTGCAATTCAGGAGGGGCGTTGCGCCGTTCTGCAAGGCAGTGTGGCGGATATGGCGTTTGAGGATAGCTGCTTCGATGCCGCCACGGCCTTTGAGACCGTCTATTTTTGGCCTGATTTGCCCCGATGCTTCTGTGAGGCCTGGCGGACGCTGAAGCCAGGTGGGACAATTCTTATCTGCAACGAGAGCAATGGCGATACGGACAAGGACGAGAGGTGGACGCGGATCATCGGCGGCATGACCATCTACAAGGACATTGAATTGAAGGCGTGTCTGGAGCAGGCGGGTTTTCACGAGGTGCAGATACGCAAAAAGAAAAGGTGGCTCTGCGTCACGGCGCGGAAGTAAGGGCATCGAGCACGGGCATTTTTGCATCCATCCTGCACATGGTGATAGGCATGACGGCCATAGCGGCTGCGCTGGCGGCAATTATGACAGCTTTTATTCACTGAGGAAGGAACCTATGAAATGTAAAATTGAGAAAAACACCGTGCAGGAGACGCTGATCCTCCCGCTGTATTCCCGGAAGCTGTGTACGGAGCTGTACCCGAACCTTTACAGGGATGAAACAGCGGTTCGTCTGCTCGACCAGATCGACTACGACTTTTCAGAGGCAGAGAAAACCCCCGCAGCCTGATGCAGCGCTTCGGTGCGCTGGAAGTGGCCATGCGGCAGGGTGACCTTGCTTTCGAGGTGCGGGATTACCTGAAAGGCCACCCCAATGCGGCGGTGGTCAATCTGGGCTGCGGGCTGGACAACACCGGCAGAACCTGCGACAACGGTAGATGCAAAATCTACAATCTGGACCTCCCGGATGTGATTGCCTTGCGGCAGCAGCTACTGCCCGCCGGGGATCGGGAACAAAATATCCCCTGCGACCTGAAAGACACCGCATGGTTCGGCAAAGTCGATGCCTCCGGCGGGGCGGTGTTCTTTGCCTCCGGGGTGTTCTATTACTTTCTGACCCAGCAGGTCCGGGAACTGGTGCGGGGGATGGCGGACGCTTTCCCCGGCGGCGTGCTGGTCTTTGATGCTGCCAATCGGACGGCAGTAAAGATGATCGCAAAAACATGGCTTAAGACTGCAAAAATCAAGGATGTGAGGGCATATTTTGCGGTTTCGGATGCCGCCAAGGAAATCGGCACGTGGAACAGCCGTCTGAAGGTCACAAGTCGCGGCTATATGTTGGGTTACAGCGATTTGAGAGACCCTTCTGTCAGCGGCTTTTTCCGGTTTCTCGCAAGGGTCGGTGACAACGGGATGAAAATGCAAATCGTGAAAATAGCATTTTGAGAGGCAAAATTGAAGCGCATTCACTTTGACGTTGAAGAAGACGGCTTTTACGGCGCATATTGGGCGTGCAAGGACACGCATACAGCAGCGGGCACGGATTCGATTGAAACCATGCCCGCTATCCGATACTATATTATTTTATCGAACGTCTGTTCTATTCACTCTTTCATGCTCGTTTGTCGTGGCGCCATTCCAATTGGGTCTAGTTTGGTTGTCGGTTTTGTCCACCTTGCCGCCGAATCCCTCCGCGTGTCTTCGCGTAGGCGTTTGGGACAAACCCTGGGACAAATTCGCAAACTATTTCGAAACCGCAAGCTCGCAGTTTCAGTTTTTGTCCCGGGGACAAAAACGGCAAGGCCTTGAGGCGCATAATCGCCCGAAACGGATGCCAAAAGGGCCGATTTTCCTCTTTGACGCCTGTTTAGCAAAGTGAATCGTAGCCAGCGGCTTTGCCGCCTTGCATTTCCGCAGGTCAAATGAGATGCACAAGAGCGATGACCGAAAGAATCGTCGCAGGTGGCTTATCCACCCAAGAGTTCAACGATTCCACTTTCAAATGCATGAGAAAATGCGAATGATCTCAATGCGCTCCCGAACTCGGCGCTAACGTAAACGCCGACTCCGTCGAGCGAAGACTGGCCGATATGAGTCACAACACCGTCCCCAAGGCTGATATGCCTAAGATGGCTTCCAACTGGGGGCGGGGTTTGCCAATAGGAACCACATGAAGAAATGCAGTCCCCTTGGAGTCCTGCTCGGTGATTCCGCCAGCGTTCTTCTCAAGGCAATCCAGAAGAGCAATCGGATTGCCCATCACGTCAGGTGGCGGAGTTGGCATGGAGGGCAGGTTCTTGTTGGTTTCCACCTATTGTACGCCCGTCGTCGTGCACGACCAATCGGACAGCATCTCGGATTCGATAGCTACGTGCGAAGCCTTGACGCTGTATTTTCACTTGCTGTTCGCGGACAGCAAGTCCACAAGGGATAGACGCACAAGCGTCGCAAGGGAGTGTAGCTCCCTTGACGGAACGAAGTGACGAAACATTCTCGGTCGTGCAGGTTTCTTCTGCTGACCGGGAATGAAGCTCCGCAGGACGCACATACTCCCGATAGGAGAGTATAGAAGTGCGCCCTTTAGTTCCTAAAGGGATTTTATCGGTTCGACAAACTTGAATTTTCAAATTAGTCTTTGCAAATAACCTTTGAACCTTCACCATCAATTACAATTCCCTGACGGTTGTTAATTGGGCATAGATTCAAATCCGAAAACTCAGTCATTATTTTCTCGGTAACTTTCTTAAATGGTGCTGTAAGATAGTGCGGAAGAACATAGAAATCAATCAAATCAAGCCCTGCATCATCTTCTTGTGAGTAGTCCTCCGGCTTTTCATCCATTTGTACAATATATTGGATGGTAGGAGCGCATATAATCGCACCTGCCGATTCACCGATCATCAGTTTTCCCTTTGCCAATTCTTTCTTCAACAGCTTATCCGTTCCCGTTTTACGGAGCTGGTCCATGAGAAAGAAAGAATTTCCACCAGTAAAATATATCACGTCTGCATTTTCAAAAACAGATTGTATCGTTGAATAAGCCTCCGTTGAAATATCAATTTCAGTTACGGCTGCTCCCAGTTTATTAAATAGCTTTCGAGCCGAGCCGACATAACCGGTGTAGCCTTCACGCAGCGATGCTGTTGGAATAAATGCGACTTTTTTGTTATCAATTTCTTCTTTTATCAAACTTCCTACACTTGAAAAGTGCGAACATAAAAACAGCTTCATCCATATTCTCCTTTATGTATTTGTTGCTCAATTTCGTGTTCAAATTATACCCTTGATTATCAACTTTATCCGAACACCTCCCACACGAAGGACCTCAATGGCTCGTGTTATTAGGGTCTCTATCAGGATTGTTGTAGCTGAACATGTCGGGAGGCTGCTCGTCTGATTGCTTGGGATGATCCTGCAAGAACTTCCTGAGCACACGAGAAGAATCGAATCCCCAGTAATATTTACTATCCTTCTGAAGCGATTCATTGCTCGCAAGCCGATAAAGCTCCCTTAGACACATGGCAATCTTCTCATCATCATCGTCGGGGAGGAGCTCTCTTCGTGCCTTTGGATCACCTCCTAGGATTTGCGAGGTAACATTAGAGATACGCTTTTCGGAATAGAAGCAACAGGCGGGATATGCGAGACCAGTGCCCACCCCTGCAACAAATACGCATAAGCAGTAAAGGAAGTCAAAGGAGCATAGGAGATCGAGGTATCTCTCATGCGCCGAAGCGTCACTGCCCATATTTAGTCTGCAATCCGGTGCCACAATTGGGTGATTCGTGGCGTTGTCTAAGGCAACTGTAATCATCATCCCCGAGCCGGCTTCGTTGAAAAGCCCGGCGTTTACAGCCCTAACCTGGCAGTCTCGTATCCAGGATGCATATATGGAGTACGAGCGAGATGGAGATTGACGGTTGACGAAGGGGGCAATTAGGTCCCATCTTTTCATGCGAACCAGCTGCGCGCCCAATTCGTAACAAGCAACCGCCACAGCTAGACTTTTTGAAGCGGAGTCCGCTTTGCTATCATCAATTGCGGCATAGCAGTCGTAGAGAGCATCTGCCGCCTTCTCAAATATCGAGTCGTTGCAATAGCTAAGGGCATAGGCTCCGATGCCGGCAAGGCTGTTGATCGCATCTGCATCATCTTGAAACTCTGCGGCGACCTGAAAAATGAAGCGAGAAAGCTTCTCATTCTCCTTTTGCTCGAAGCAAGCTTCGAGCGAATGCACAAGCGCTTCTTCATCCATGCCGTAAACGAGAGGCGGCGTTTTACCCTTCTCTCCAAGAACGGCGATTATATTGTCCACGAGAGTATCCATTCGTTTGCTCTCGTCTTTCCTCACGCAAACATCGTGCTGCTTCAATATTTCTGCCCACTGTGAATACTCAATAGGCCGATTCTGAGCTCCGTCGCGCCTAACTATTTCGCCCTCGCGAAATACGACAATTTGACGGCCTTTGCCATCTACTGTTTGTCCGAGCTTCGAAAAAGGAACGAGAAGCCCGTCTTCGAGGCTTAACAGGCAAACCAAACAGTATGTGTGTCCATCAACCTCATGTAATTGGGAGATGGCGGTCAAAGGCGCCTGAACATATTTTCTTATTTTGTCTGTTAAGACCGCGCCATCAAATTGCGTCCAGTTGGTATCTTCAGCTCTAGCCGATGGATTTCCATCATCGTCCACCCCAATGACGATGTAACCACCGGGATAACGGTTGCACATCGAAACAGCGTCTTTTACAAAATCGAGCTCATCGATCTTCTTGGAAAAATCTAGCGTCTCCTTAAAATCGAGCTCGCTGCATTCACCGCCAGATTTTAATAGCTCGAAAAGTTTTTCTCTATCGGTTCGTCCGTCTACTACGATCATCTATGTTCCAACCTATCGATTCCCTATGCCCGACAAACAATCTCTTCATTTCGTTCATGTGGGTGGCACCAATCGACTGATACGTAGAGAACGCTTTCATCAACGCATCAGTCAAAAGACGTCCTCCCATCTAAGTTAATACTGGACATTATCCCATCGTTTTGGCTACTTAGAGAACCATCGCTATGCTATCCGGTCAAATCAAGTATTGATCATTACCACTTTCATGTGATTGCCATGGTGAGCGCAAGCAAACTATCAGCTCAAACAACGAAAACCAGTTGTAGCGTTGCGCAAGAAAGCACACTGATTGACAAACCGATGCCCGCTCGTCCGTTCCAGTTTGCCCAGACGCCCCTCCCGCGGTGCCCACGTCCCAATGGGTGGGTACCATTTACCCGGGTGCACCTGGGGCAACGGGCCGGCCGGTCCGCGCAAGGTCGCTCGCAGAACACGCAACAGCAAACACGACAGAAGAGGCGAACGACAGATGCCGGACCCCGGACGACAGCACCGCGGAAGACGAGCATTCCGACCACAACCGAACAACTCCAGCTACTAGGCAGGCGCCCGCATGGGCGCCTTTTACTTTTCAGGGACTTAGCCGCGAGCTAAGGCACGCGGCTCATGGCCGTTTCGTGAAGGCACGACCAGCTCGACCCACTTCGACCCGTCTCCGCTCCTGCCGTGCTCACCAATCGCCATCAGGCGGTTCAATCGTCGTGCAGACGAAAAGGCACACGGTGTCGTGCGGTGTCCTCGCGCGGTGCCGCACGGGAAGATTGGAGGAACCATGGCACGCACAGCCGAATGCGCCGCGCCCGAGGGAAGCCGAGATCGGGACGAATGGATGACGGTGATCGAGATGCAGGAGTACATGAGGGCGAGCCGAAACAAGGCGTACGACCTCATCTGGTCGGGAGAGATCGACTCGTACAGGCTCGGAAGGAAGCTCCTGGTTTCGAGGGCGTCAGTGGACTCCTACATCGAGTCGAGGAGCGGAAGGAAATGACGGCGGCGACCGCCCCGGGAGCCGCCCGCGGCCGGGCACGCGAGGGAGCCTCGAGACGAAAGGAGCTCGAGGACGACCATGACCAAGAGCATTAGCAGGAGCCAGGTGAGGCTCATCGCATCGACCAACGCGATATTCGGCGCCGACGAGGCGTGCGCGATGCTGCGCATCAGCCGCGACGCCATGTACCGGCTCGCCAAGGACCCCGACGACCCGTTCCCGATCCGCTACATCGGCGGCAAGACACGCGACGGCATCGTGCTGCACGACGAGCTCGTCGCATGGGTCGAGCGGAACAGCATCGTCGGCTCGCCCAGAAGGGGCTAGCGCCGATGGCGGCCACAGGCCCGAAGGGGCGCGACGGCCCCTCCCCGCGCGAGTTCACGACGGTACGGCACTTCATGATGGCGGACCTGGGCCTCTCCGGCCTTCCTCTGCTCGTCTACGCGCGCATCTTCGGCTTCTGCGACGCCGGGTGCGGCTACTTCGAGAGCAAGGGCGGCCTGGCCCGATTCCTCAACGTGCAGGAGCGCAGCGTCCACCGCGCCATCCGCGACCTGCTCGACCGGGGCCTCATCGAAGAGTGCGGCATGCACGCCCCGGCACGCGGGCACGCCACCAAGCGGTACCGCATCGTGCGCGAGAGGCTGCCGCCCGGAGCGCTGGCAACCCCTGACGATTCGTCAGGGTTCCGGACGCGAAAGGGTGACGAAATGACAGGGCTCGCCGAGAACAAGGGTGACGAACCGTCAGGGTTCGCAGCCCGAACCCCTGACGAGATAACAGGGAAACCCCTGACGATATGCCACCCAATAAGCAAAAGGGACAACAAGGACTTCAGAAGATAAGGAAGGGGCGCCCGATGGACCGAGCGGGACTCATCACCCTGGAGCAGGCCCGGGCGGCCGGGCTCTCCTTCGACGAACCGGAGCCGAGGGCGTGCCCGCACTGCGGCGCCGCCCTCGAACCACTCGGCGCGGTGCTGGCGGGCAGGGTCGCCTGGGTCTCCGCCGCCCCCTGCCCGTGCGAGGGCGCATCCGGCGAGCGGGAGGCCGAGGCGCGAAGGCGCGCGGCGCTCGCCGCCAAGGAGGAGGCCGCCCGCCGGGAGAAGGCGCTCTCGCGCGCGGGCATCCCCAGGCGCTACTGGGCCGCCGAGGCCGACCGCCCCGAGTTCGCCGAGTACATCGCCTCGTTCGCGGGCAACGGGGGCGCCGGGCTCTACATACACGGGGGCGTCGGCGCCGGCAAGACGCACGCCGCCTCCGCCATGGCCAGGCTGTTCGCCGAAGCCGGCTACGACGTCGCCTTCACGACGGCCAAGGGCATGCTCGAGCGCGTGAAGGCCACGTTCGACGAGGGCGGCACCGAGGCCGCCGTCGCGCGGTACGCAAAGTGCGACGTCCTCGTGCTCGACGACCTCGGCAAGGAGGACGCGACGGAATGGTCCGTCGGCACCGTGTTCAGCGTGCTCGACGCGCGCTACGAGGACATGCGCCCGACCATCGTCACGTCGAACTACGCGCCGGGCGCGCTGGCGGACAGGCTCGCGAGGCGCGGCGAGCGCGTAACGGCAGAGGCGATCGCGAGCAGGATCTCCCAGACCTGCAGGCCCGTCTACCTGGGCGGAAGGGACAGGCGCCGGCTCTGCTAGCTTGTGCGCTTCCCGTGGAGGCGCGGGCGGCTCGACCCAGCTCGACCCATCGCGGGCGGCCTCGGCCGCCGCCGCAATCGAAATCGCTATACACGTCTTGGGCGGCGCCGACGCGCCAACACGCACGCCTGCTCCGACTCGCACCGTGCCCCCATCGCGAGGACGCCGCCCGCCAAGCAACAAACGAAAGGCGGAGGGCCCATGGACGGCTTCGAGAGGATAACCGGCCGCGAGCACGACGGGCTCGTGGAAAAGTGCCAGGAGAACGGCTGGCTCAAGGTCGGCGGCTTCGACTGGCAGGACGACCCGTTCCTCGAGGAGTACCCCTACGAGTTCTCTCGCACGGACAGCGTCGACAGGCTCCGCGAGGCGCTGGGCTCGGGCAACTGGGCCATACGCCAGGGGTTCTGCTACCGCGACCTCGCGTTCATCCAGCAGGTGGACGGCGGCGACGAGTGGTGGACGCTCAAGCGCGACGGCGACGCGTGGACCGGCTTCGAGAGCTGGAGCTTCGGCGCCATCGCCCAGGAGCCCGAGCGGTTCGAGCAAGCCATGCGCGACATGTGCGAGGCGACGCCGGAGCAATGCCGCAGCGGCGAGTGGGCCCATCTGCACGAGAAGGCGCCCGAGCCGCTGGCGCAGCGCGCCG
>NZ_QUCY01000038.1:0-16380 GCF_003474385.1 Eggerthella sp. AM16-19 | reverse complement strand
AGCCGGCGGCACGGCGCACGCCGGCGCGCGCCGCTTGCATCCGCATGCTACTTCGCGGCATCACCTACCTCGCCGGCGGCGGCGCGCTTCTTGCGGCGGTAGGCGTACACGCCGCCCGCCACGGCGGCGGCAACCGCTAGCACGACTGCGCAACCCAGCGCGATCGCAACCGCGGGGTTGGACGCGGCCGCGTCGGCCAGGTCCTCGACCGCACCGGCCACGCCGGACTTCGCGGACCCGGACGACTTGCCGTCGGCGGTCTTGCCGCTCTTGGCAGCGTCGCCGCTCTTAGCCGCACCGTCCTCGGCCGCCGCCAGCGCAGCAGCCGCAGCGTCGCCAGAAGCAGCCACGCCGTTCTCGCCATTCAAAATGGCCTGCGCCGCGGCCGGCAGCTCGCCGCCGCCGCTTGCGGGCAGCGAACCTGCCACCAGGTCGACCTCCCAGTTCGTGGTCCACGTGTGATCCCACACGCCGTTGAAGATGCCCGCGGCGATGGTGCGCGCCAGCCAGCCGATGGTCACCGAAGAGGTGCACGTGCCGGCAAACGAGGTGCGCGACGCCGACGGCGTGCCCAGGTCGATGGTCACCGTGGAGCCATCGAAGCTGACGCCCGATCCCCACACGTTGTTGATGGTCATCACCTTGTCCTGGATGACCACCGGGGCGCTCACCCAAGCATGGCCCGACGCGTCCACTGTCATGGTGGCGTTGTTGCTGACCGGCGTCGACGGCGGGAAGCCGCCGTTGGTCAGGTGCGGGTTCAGCGGCAGGCCCGTGGTGGCCTTGTCGAACCACAGGTTGGCCGAAACCGTGTACGTGCCCGCGGCGAAATGCCCGTCGGTGGTGGTGCCCACCTCGGTCGACCCGTTCGGCTGAGCCGGCGAAGGCGAAGGCGTCGGCGTCGGATCAGGCGTCGGGGTCGGGTCCGGCGTCGGCTCGGGATCTGGATTGGGCACCGGATCGACGCCGTCGGGCAACGCCGAAGCAGGCAAGCTGCTGTAGTTGACCGACAGCTCCAAGGCGATGCTGCCCGAAGGCGCGATGTCCATGTTCAGCGGCACCGCGTACAGCTTCGACCCGCTGAAGTAGTACGACTTCGCGCCCGTGACCATGTCGTCGGTCAGCTTCACCGAAACGTGGCTGATGCGCGTGTCGTACTTGCCATAGCTCCAAATGCTCGCGTCGGCCGGGGCCTTGCGCGTCACCTGCACGCCGGCAAGCTCGGCGCACGTGCCCAGCTCCTGCGTGGTGAACACGGGGTTCAGCACGTCAAGCTCCAGCGTCTTCGTGCCGTCGGCAGCCACCACCAGCGTCGCGTTCTTGGTAAGCGGCGTGGTGGGCGTGGTGGACACGACGCCCACGGGGTTGTTCCCGTCAAGCACCGGCTCGTGGCCGGCCTTGTCGGCGAACGGGTTGTTCGGGTTGTTCACGTACACCGTGGCCCCGGGGATGACCGGGTTATAATCGCCCGGCATGCTCAGGTTCGCGGTGATGGCGTACGTGCCCGCCTTCAGCGTGCCCGAAGAGGCCTTCTCCACCTTCAGCGTGCCGCCCACGTACACGAACTCGTAGTTGGCGGCCGCGCCGCCCGAAGGCACCAGCTCGTAGGACTTGCCCGCCTCAAGCGAGGCCGGCGCGCTCACGGAAGGCGCCTGGTAACCGGCTGCGGAAAGCGCCGTCTCGCCGCCCACGAAGCCCGTGACCTCAACGCCCAGGCCAGGCTTGGCGCCGGGCGAAACGGTCTCGCCGGCGTACGTTGCCACCAGCTTGGCCTTCGCGATGGACCACGTCACCTCGACCGGGTCGACGGTGCCGTCGGCCCACGTGAACCCGTCCTTCAACGTGGCCGTGGCCACGTAGTCGCCGGCGTCTTTGCCCTCGGCGCCGGAAAGGACGAAGCCCTCGGAAGTCTGCACGCCCGTCTGGGCAAGGCCGTTGTAGATAAGGCCGGACGCCGCAGCAGGCTTCTCAACCTTCACGCGCTCGTCCTTCAGACCGGGTTTCGCCTGTTTGGCGAACGCAGCGGAAGCCTCGTTCAGCGCCGCCAGCGCGTCGTCGATCATCTGCTGGGAAACCAGCTTCTCCGCATCCATCGAGCTTGCCGCGTCGATAGCGTTGCGGAAAGCGTCGGCGGCCTCCCGGGAAACCCACGTGCCCTCGGTGGACACGTCGGAGCCGTCGGCGGAAACCACCACGCCAGCCAAGGCAGCCTTGGCCGAAGCGATGCCTTCCTCAAGCGCGGAGCGATCGACCGCGGCCGACCCGCTTTCCTTAGCGGAATCAAGGTCGACCACCAGCTTCAACGCCGGCTTGCCGGCCTCGGGCTGGATGTCGGCGTTGAGCGGCACCGCGTACAGCTTGGATCCGGTGAAGGTGTAGGTCACCGTGCCCTTGGCGTCGGCGGGCAGCTTCACGCTCACGCGGCAGATGCGCGTGTCGTACTTGCCGTAATCCCACACCGACTTGTCCGCAGGCTGCTTGGTCTCCACGCTGACCGACCCTTCGGGCAGGTCGGCGCACGTGCCAAGCTCCTGCAGCGTGAACACCGGGTTGGGAAGGTCGAGCACCAGCGTCTTGCTGCCGTCCGCCGCAACCGTCACCTTGGCGTTGCCGTCAAGCGGCTTCGTGGGCGCCTCGACGACCACGCCCTCGCCCGACGCGCCGTCAAGCACCGGCGATTTGCCAGCCTTGTCGGTGAACGGGTTGTTCGGGTTGTTCACGTACACGTCCACGCCCGAAAGCACCGGGTTGTACTCCCCCGGCATGCTCAGGTTCGCGGTCAGGGTGTAGACGGCGGCCGGCGCAAACGAAGCATCTACCACAAGTTTTCCGGCAACATACTCGAAGACATAATTCTTGCCAGCATAACCGCCTTCAGGCGTCAGCTCGTACTCTTTCCCAGGGGCCAGATTCTCGGGGATCTTCACCGAGGGAGCTTGGTATCCTTCGATTTGCTCAGCACTCTCCCCGTTGACGAAGCCGACTACCGAAACAGCGCCCTTCGCCTCGGACGCAGACTCCTTGACGACATCGCCCTCGTAAACCGCTGTTAAAGTCGCCGGAGATACCGACCACGAAACATGCTTTACCTGTGTGCTGCCATCAGACCACACGCCGTTGAAATCAACAACGAATTCGTACTCACCAACGTCCTTTTGTTGCTTTACGTTATACGTCCGGAAGGAATACTTGCCGTTCGAAGAAAGCTGCGGGGCATGCCCCTTCCCATCGTAGGTGAATTGAAGCGAATCGTAATTTGGTTCATCATCAGGAGAAATGCCAACACGAACAGTCCCAATCCGCCACGATGAGCTGCCCGCTTCCGAAACCTTATAGTTACCGGATTCGGAAGAAACGTTTGAGTAGTCGGCATAAATCCGATAATCGGTACCGGGAATTGCCTCTTTTATTTTCGACGACTCGGTAACGACGGGCCAATTGCCAGAGTAATCCGTCACCTCTTCGCCATCGGAGGTGAACGCTTTTAAAGCATAGGAAAGCGAAGCCGCATCGAAATCGTAGGGAACACCCATGATAGAGCTACCGTTTCCACCCATAAGCGAAAGCCTGAAGGTTATCGGAGCCCGCTCGATATCGTACGTGAACTCAATCGGCTCATTCGTTCCATCAAACCACGTGTAACCGTTTTCCGGCGCAATAGCAACTTTGTATTCGCCCGCATCAACCGCACTCGGCGACCCACTAACGACTTTGTTGTGAGCGCCAAGCCTCACACCGAGCTGCTCTTCTCCGTTGTAAGCAAGATGAGCGGTCTCGTATTCACCCCAATCAGTGGAAAGATAGGGTTGCCCGGCAATTTTTCCATCATTGCTCATGATGAGAATATACGCGATCGGGGCGTCCTCCGTTGCGGAGTCGAGACCATTTCGGTATGCGTTGTCCATATCACGAAGAAGATCTCGCCCGTAATTTCGCGGATAATCGCCGATCAAATCGACCTTCAGGCGTCCGTTTTCATAAGCGGAGTCCAATATCTCAGCAGTGACAGACACCCCATCGTCGCGAACGAGAATCGCCTGCGAGCCATCAGCCGCAGGAAACGAAAGCGACATAGAGGCTTCACCGGGGTTGTACCAATACCCAGGCGTGTGGCGATATTGCGCATGAATCTCCTCCTCGGCCTTCGCCTGAGCAGAGGCCTCGTCCATTCCCTCGGAAACGTATTTGTTCTTCAGCTCTGCCACTTTCGCGGGCGCGTCAACGGCAACTGCGTAATTGTCGTACATCATGGACATCGTGAAAGCCGTGCCCTTGGGCAGAACCTGCTGCCCAAACGAGTAGGTGACTAGGTCGGACATGGTAAACTCCGCGTCGCCAACCCCGCTGTTCACAACGCTCAGCGTTCCTGTGACATCGGTCGACCCCGTCGAGTCGCTAATCTTGCCAATGCTAATCGACTGAACCGCCGTTGTGTCGACAACAGCATACGAAGAGCTCAATCCCAGACCATCAGAGAAGACCAATCGCCCGTTCTGCGAAACAATATTCTGCGAGGACAGCTCGCCGTCCTGGACGCCCCATACGACGACGTTCTTCGATTCGACGTCGGCGAACGGGTTCGGCAACGACACCGTTACCTTCGTGTTTCCGCTCAAGTCGACCGCATTGCCATCTTGGTCGATCAACGCCATATCGAACAAAGTTAGCGGTGGGGTCTGCACATAGCGCGATTTCAGCAGTTCAACGGCTTCATCGTAAGAGTTGCCGTCCTTCTGCTCGCTCGCAACGAGGGACACCTTCCCAAACTGATCGGAAAGTTTCTTTTCAGTTGTGGACACCGTCACGTTGACGCCCGTCGACTCGTCTTCGAACGTCTTCGTCACGCTTTCGCCCTTTGAAGGGTCGTAGCCACCTTTCACCGCAGAGTCGAAATCAACCGACAGGAAGATATCCCAATTCTTATCCTCTTCAAGGATAGTCGGATACTGAACGCAATCCTTGAACTTATACGTTCCATTATCGTTATCGAGTTTGACAACAAGCTTCGTAATGCGATCAGGATGAGAACCATAGCTACTCGCAAAACCGCCGCGCTCAATTGATTCGATGTGCGCATCGTCGCCATCGTGGATGTCCTGTAGCGTGAAAATCTCATGCACGGGATACACCGTTACAGTCAACTCGCCATTCTCGCCAACTGACAGTTCACCGTTCTGCCTGCCCTTGTTGACAGGCGGAAAGTCGTTGGTGGTCATATAGGCATTGCTGCCGATTGGCGCTTGATATCCCGGCACGTACAGATTGGCATCTACCGTGTACACGCCAGCTTCCAGCTGCTTCTTTTCCTCCAGGCCGGTGGTGTCGACGAACGCCACGCACGCCGGGTCGGCGCCGTGGGCGGCCACGTCGAACATCATGCCCTCGACGTAGTTGGCGCCCTGCGTGGTCTCGAGCTCGCGGAGCGTCCCGTCGTCGGCCAGCGAGAACGCCCTGGGGGCGACGCCGCCGTTGAGCATCTCGGTGTACTCGAAGGTCACCTCCGCGCCCTCGGGGACGGCGACCTCCGAGCCGGAGCCGTCGAGCACCCTGAACGAGTAGACCCGGAGCAGCGCCGGGTCGCCCGACCACCTCTTGGCCACGGCGGCCGCGACCTTGTCGTAGGCCGGGTCGCCGGCCTCCAGCCTGGTGGCCTCGGCGCAGGCTCCGGTGGAGTCGGGGTCGGGAAGCGCCGACAGGTCGGCGCCCTCGACGGTCACCCGGCCCATCTCGACGGTGGTCGCGGCGTCGGCGCCGTACCAGGTGTAGGAGCGGGCCTGGACCTGCGGCGCGGCGGTTGCAGCATCCCCCACATTAGCTAACTCGATATTCGCGAGTGCCGACGATGGGATCAATGAAACAACGAGCACAAAAGCAAGCAGCGTTTTCCAAGCTTTCCCAATCAAACCGACATGCGATGGAATACACGGCATAAAGCATTCCCTCCTTTCATGCGCGAAACGAGGGGGGCGGCAGATCACGCCGCCCCCCTCAAATCAACGAGAGCAGCTGCTAATCAGCAGCGTGATTACTGTGCGTCCGGGAACTCGACGGTCATGTAAATCGGCCATTCGTGGTAGCCTTTCTTCAGCGGATGAGCTGCATATTCCTTGACCGCCGTGAACTTATACTCGGCCTTTCTCTCACTGACCACTAGAGTCAGCGAGCTAATGCGATTCTCGTTGGGGTAGGAACAATATGTCGTTTCATAATCCGCTACAGTCACGCCATCCCCTCCGCTGAACTCGATAAGAGAGAAGCACTCGTTACGAACGGGAATGGTGACCTGATATTTCCCACCGTCGAGGACTTTCAGCGTAGCGTTGTCGCTCATAGGGCTGGTCGGGAATCCACCGAGTTTCAGAGGATTGTTCGGGTTCGTGAGATAAGCATTGCCGGACACGAGCGGTGCTTGGTGGTCCTCGTGCTTCACGTAGAGATTAGCAGTGACAGTATAAGAACCATCGGCATTCTGCGAAGCTGCAAACGCCTTGTCGATGTCCAGCGTGCTGGCGCCCGTGGCGACCAGCGCTGCTGCGGCCACCGCACCGGCGGCCAGCTTGACGAAACCTCGACGCGTGTAGATCATTTCGGTGTTCATTGCGAATCACCCTCTCTTTGCGGCTCGTTTATATTGGAAACGCAACTTCGGGGCCGATGCCGCATCCTCGGTCCCGAAGCATCCCGCGGCGAGCGCAAGCGCTCGACCAAGTGGAATCCAGGTACGCCAAATCAGACGCGCGCTCGCGTTGCATGCAGGTTGATTACGTTGCAAGAATGGGAATACCCCGCAAGACGATGCCGTTTTCCCTGGTTAACAGGGTATTTCATCAGGCATGTCACACACGGATAACTGATTCGACAGGGCTTATTGTATGCCGAGGGTTACCAAAAACACAAGAAAAAAGTTCGAAAACGGTTCCTTTTTCGCCAAAATCTTGCCCAAAGGTAACAAATGTCACTTTCCCCAGGTCAAGGGGCAAAACGCTGCCATTCGCGAAATTCGATGCAGGACGACGGCAAAGCGGCGGATTCCGCCTCCGGCGCGACGCCCATCACAGCCGGGTACCCGCTTTCCATAAGCGCCACGGCACCTTCGACAGCAAGCTGTTCCGGATTTTCCGAACCCTGAGCAACGGAAAATCCGACCCGCAGCAACAGGAAATCTCAAATCTGGACAGCAGAATAATTCGAATGGGCGCATCGAAAAAGTAGGGCCTGTTACGCTTCGCATTGCACTCCATTAATCTATATATACCAAACATTTGTTCTTGTGTATCGAACGTTTGTTTGGTAGTATACGTGTTGTAAGAGATGCTCTTCGGCAGGTTATTCCATTATTCCTTAGCGTTTGCTAATATTTAATGAAGGGTGGCATATGACAAAGCGAAGGGACTTGGTAAAGCAGTTAGAGCAAGCTGGTTTTTGGTCGTGCGGCAGCACCAACCACGAGCACTTCACAAATGGAACGGTTAGCGTTCTCGTCAAACGCCACAGAGAAATACCCGATGCGATTGCAGCGAAAATCCTTCGCGAAGCAGGTCTGCGATGAGGGGCCATTGGCGGAAAGAAGGTAGCATGATTTATATACGCGAGTTCGAATTCTATAGCTCAGACGGCTATGTGCTTGCCGTTCCCTGCGACATGAGCGGAGGTACATTCGGCGCCACGCTGGAAGAGGCCGCAGAGTCGGCAGCAGATTGGCTGTTCGAGACGATCACCGACCACCTTATCGCCAACGAAGTCGTCCCCGGGGGCAAACTTGGACATGAGCCGGTTCATGGCGGGAAGGTCATAGCAATTGCGGTCAACGCCTCGCTGGGAAACGTCGACGCGATGACCGCCGCCGATGCGGCGCGAATGCTTGGCGTCAGCACCGCGCGCGTTGCACAGATGTGCGCCAGCGGGAAGCTTGCATCCTGGAAGGACGGGAGCAAGCGAATGGTTGCGCGCCGTTCGGTTGAGGCCAGGCTAGCCGAAGCGCCTGCCCCCGGCAGGCCGAAGAAAGCCGCTCAGCCGATGGAGGCGTAGCCGGGACCAGTGATTCTGCTTGACGCCTTTCGGACGTAGAGCGGGCACTCGAGTGCCGCTTATAGCACGCGGATGTGGCGGCCGTCTACTTCTAGCAGGCCGTCGTTTTGCATGGCGCGCAGCTCGCGGATGAGCGACTTGTCGGCAACGCGCAGGTAGGATGCCCATTCTTGACGGTTCACGGGGATTTCAACACGGCCGTCGGCGTCGACGGGAAGCGTGCGCAGGTACGCCAGGATGCGGTCGGACAGGCGCGGCTCGCCCACCACCGACAGCGTTTTCGTCAGCACGCCAATCTTCTTCGACATCTCCGCCGACAGGTTCTCGCGCACCAAAAACGCATGCGGGTTCGTGCACGTCTCCAGCTGCTTGGCGGGAATGCACAGGATGCGCGTAGGTTCTTGCGCGCAGATGTTCACGGGCGTGTGCTTCAGCGTGGCCGGCACCGCTTCGGCGAACGACTCACCCGGGCCGAACTGCGCCACCGGGCGGTCCTGCCCGCCTTGCGGCATGGTAGCAAGCACGCTACCCTCGATGACCACCGGGTAGAAGTCCAGCTTGTCGCCCGCGCGGCGCAGCAGCTGGCCTTCGCCAAGCTCCACGATGCGGGCGTCTATTTCTTTCAGCAGCTCGAAGCGATCTTTTTGGGAAATGCCACGGAACACCGGCGACGCTTTCAGCGGATGAATGTCTTCCAACCTGATTCCCATGCGCGCGTCCGCCTCCTGCTGCGGTAACAAATGCTACCATTTGTTTACTATTACTAACTAATTATCGCATAGCCGCATAATTTGTAAACGAAGACTCACATAATTTCAGGAATCGGGAACCGCCCCCGAAAGCAGAACGCCCGTAGGGAATCACCTGCGGGCGTTCTGTATCTGGATGCATTTGGAACGCTTGTGGCGGTCGGCTTACCGTCTGGCGCATCGTGCACACCAGCCAAGACATCGACAACTACGCTATCAGGCCACTTAAAATGTAAGCGGATAGAAAAAGGCGGCGGCACCGGGCTGGTGTCGCCGCCTTTGTTGTGGGCAGCGTTTCGCTTGCGAGATTGCGTTAGGCCAGCAGCTTGCGGCCGGCGGCCTCCAGCTGATCGAGCAGCGCGTCGGCTGCCTCGCGGCTGGCGTCCTTCGCGAACACGTACAGCTTGATCTTCGGCTCGGTGCCGCTCGGGCGCACGATGACCTTGTTGCCGCCTTCCACGTCGAACTCCACCACGTTGGCGGAAGGCAGGCCGTTCACGCCGCCCTGATAGTCGACCACGGCTTCGACCTTGCGGCCGGCAAGCTCGGCCGGCGCGTTCGTGCGCAAACCCGCCATGAAGTCGGCCATCTTCGCCGCGCCGTCGGCGCCGGGGTAGGACAGCGACACGGTACGGTTGAGCCACCAGCCGTGCTTAGCGTACAGGTCGCGCATGGCCTGGGCCAGGTTCTTGCCCGCCAGCTTGTACTCCTGCGCCATCTGGCAGATGAGCAGGCTGGCGTTCACGGCGTCCTTGTCGCGCACGTGGTCGCCGGACAGGTAGCCGTAGCTCTCCTCGAAGCCGAAGATGAAGCGGTCGGCCTGGCCCGCGTCGGCCAGCTCGGTGATGATGTCGCCGATGTACTTGAAGCCCGTCAGGCAACGGCGCAGCTCGAAGCCGTATTCCGCAGCCAGCGCATCGACCATGGCCGACGACACGATGGTGGTCACGGCCACCTTGCGCGCCAGGTCCTCGCCGCGCTCGGCGCGCATGCGGCACACGTAGTCGAGCAGCAGCACGCCCATCTCGTTGCCGGTCAGCAGCGTGTAGTCGTCACCGTCCTTGCAGGCCACGCCCACGCGGTCGGCATCGGGGTCGGTGGCCAGCAGCAGGTCGGGATGCACCTGCTCGCACAGGTCGATGCCCTTCTGCATGGCTTCGCGGATCTCGGGGTTGGGATAGGGGCACGTGGGGAAGTTGCCGTCGGGCTGCTCCTGCTCGGGCACCACGGTGACGTCGGAGACACCGGCGCGCGCGAGCACCGTGGTAACGGGGACCAGGCCCGTGCCGTTAAGCGGCGTGTACACCAGCTTCAGCGGGGCGGCGGCGATCTGCTCGTCGGACAGGTTGTTCACCGACTGCGCCAGCACCGCGTCGTAGTAGCGCTCGAGCACGGCGTCTTCGATCCACTTGACCTTGCCCGATGCCACGGCCTCATCGAAATCCATGGACTTCACGCCGGTGAACGCGTCGGTTCCGGCGATGGCCGCGGAGATGGCGGCGGCAGCCTGGCTAGTGATCTGGCAACCGTCGGGGCCGTAGGCCTTGTAGCCGTTGTACGGCGCAGGGTTGTGGCTGGCCGTCATGCAGATACCGCCCGAGCAGCCCAGGTCGCGCACGGCCCACGAAAGCGTGGGGACCGGGGAGATGCGCGGGTACACGTATGCCGTCACGCCGTTGGCGGCCATGATGGCGGCGGTGGTGCGCACGAACAGCTCGCCGTTGTTGCGGCTGTCGCGGGCGATGGCCACGGAGGGGTTGTCGAAGTTCGCGTTCAGGTAATCGGCGAAGCCCTGCGTGGCGCGGCCCACCGTGTAGATGTTCATGCGGTTCGTGCCGGCGCCCAGCACGCCGCGCAGGCCCGCGGTGCCGAACGACAGGTTCTGGAAGAAGGCGTCGGTCATCGCGGCGTCGTCGCCGGCGTCGGCCTTCGCCTGCATGTCGGCCAGCTCGGCCGCCAGATCGGTGTCCTGCACGTTCTCAATCCAATGCGCAAGCTCGGCGCGCACATCGATATCGCTCATAAGGTTTCCTTCGCTTCTAGCGGTTTCTCCCCGGTTACTTGGGCGCGATCGGGCGCGCCGCGGGCGTCCGCCCCGCGCGGCCGGCATCCGTCCGATGCGGCACGGGCATGCGCCCGCCCTCCAACCAGGCTTCCTGCATATGCGGCCCATTGTAAACGACACGCCGCCGAAGCGCGCGAACCCGACAGCATCAGCGCAGTTGCACGCCGGATGACGCGGCGGCGCCGCGATCCTCGATGAACACGCGGCACCCTCGGCGCGCCATCAAGGGCATCATCGAGCTCACCCACGACCACAGCGCCGAGCCCGAGCGCCTGCTCGACGACCGGCAACGCACCGACGAGCTGTCGAGCCGCCGTCCACCGTGGTCGTCGATACCGTGGACAAGGAAGACCCCGCCGCGCCGCCGGGGAACGAGCCGAATGCTGCCGCGAACGTAAAATCCGCCGGCGAAGCAGGGCGAATCGATGGTTTCGCGGGCGTTAACGGGTATGATGGGACTTGGTGCCCCACTGACAAAACCTACGGGGCCGACGCCACGGGCGCCGACTTCGCCGACGAGGTCAGCGACGGCTCAGGCGACAACGCGGGCAGCGATCCCGCCGCCCGCCCGGCCGCCGAAGCCGCAGAAGCTCGCCCAACCGATACGGAACTTTCGACCGGCGCCGATACGGAGCCGGCCAAGCACTAGGAGGAACCCAGCATGCACATGCACGCCAACCGCCGCGCAGCAGGTGTTAGCCAGGAAGGCGCTGCTACCGGCAACCGCCGCGGCCGCCGCGCGCACCGCGCCCGTTCCCGGAAAGCCGCGCTTGCCGCGTTCGCCCTTGCCGGCGTGCTTGCCGCCGCGCTGTCCGCCGGCTGCGCCGGCGATGACGGGAAATCCGCCGTCAAGCTGGATCCGAACAATCCCACCACCATCACCGTCTGGGATTACTACAACGGGGCCCAGCAGGCATCCTTCGACAGCCTGGTGTCCGAGTTCAACTCCACCGTGGGCAAGGAGAAAGGCATCTACGTGAAAAGCAAGACCCAGGGATCGGTTCCCGAGCTGGAGAAAGCCATCTCGAACTCGTCGGCGGGCGAAGTCGGCGCCGAGGAGATGCCCAACGTGTTCTCCTCCTACGCCGACACGGCCTATAACGTGCAGCAGCAGGGCAAGCTCGCCGATCTGACGGACTACTTCACGCCCGATGAGCTGTCCAACTATGTGCCCGACTACCTTGACGAGGGCCGCTTCGAAGACGACGATTCCCTGTACCTGCTACCGGTGGCGAAATCCACCGAGGTGACCATGCTCGATGAAACGGATTGGGCGCCGTTCGCCCAGGCCACCGGCGCCACCATCGACGACCTGGCAACGCAGGAAGGCATCGCCGCCACCGCGAAGCGCTATTACGAATACACCGATGCACTGACGCCCGACATCCCCGACGACGGCAAGGCGTTCTACGGCCGCGATTCCCTGTCAAACTACTTCATCATCGGCATGAGGCAGATGGGCGTCGACCTGCTCGCACCCGATGCCGATGGCAAAGCCCAGGTCAACGCCGACAAGGAAAAGGTTCGCCGCCTGTGGGATAACTACTACGTCCCCTACGTCAGCGGCTATTTCGACGCCGTAGGCAAGTTCCGCTCCGACGACGTGAAGACGGGCGACATCATCTGCTACACGGGTTCCACCGCATCGGCGGCGTACTTCCCGGACCGGGTGGTCGACGATAACGGGGCGCACGAGATCGCCTATCGCATCATCATGCCGCCCGCCTTCGAGGGCGGAAACGCCGTGGCCCCTCAGCAAGGAGCCGGCATGGCGGTGGCGAAATCCGATGAGCAGCACGAATACGCTTCCTGCGAGTTCCTGAAATGGTTCACGGAGAAGCAGAACAACCTGCGCTTCGCGGCGACGTCATCGTACCTGCCCGTGCGAACCGACGCGAACAACATCGACGAGCTCGATAGCGCGATTCGAGACGAAAACCTCTCCGTGAGCCCTAAGACCCGCGACTGCATCGCCATGGCCATGGACTCCTTCGATGATGTGGAGCTGTACTCGCTTAAGAGCTTCGACAACGCCTATGCCGCGCGCAAGGTGCTCGACCATTCGCTCAGCGACAAGGCAACCGCCGACAAAGCGGCAGTTCAGGCGGCCATGGCCGCCGGCCAGTCGCACGCCGAGGCTCTTGAACCGTACATGGGCGATGCCGCGTTCGAGCAATGGTACGCCTCCTTCTGCCAGCAGCTCCAAGCCGCAGCCGAGGGTACGGAGTAGCAAGAAGTGCATAACGAACGCAAGCGCACTGACGCAGGTGCGGCAAAGGGAAAACGAAAGATATCCTTCCTTCGAGCCCTCATGGTCTCGCTGGCCGTTATCGTCTTGATCCAGGGCGCCTTGCCCATTTCGGTGCTCGCGTTCAGCGGCGTGAAGGGCACGCTTGAGGACAACGCCATCTCCATCGATGCACGCGCGGTGGACAACCGCAAGGTGAACCTGGAAAGCGCCATGGTCAAAAGCTGGGCGGGCATCTCCCGTGAGACCGTCGCCCTCAACTCCGCCCTTTCCGATCAGCTTGCCCAGTCGGGCCTCGATGTGCCGGGCTTCCTTGCCGATGACAGCCAGAAGGAGGCCTTCACCGCCGATGCCTTCCCGCGGCTGCTCTCCGTTATCGGATCGAACACCACCAGCGGCGTGTACCTGATCCTGGGAAACGATGGCGACCTTTCCGTCGAGCAGGATCATATCGGGGCCTTCCTGCGCGACTCCGACCCCACCGGCAACTCCGATTCCCATTCCGACCTGCTGCTCGAACGAGGGGACAAGGAAATCGCCCGCAACGCGTCCATCGCCCTTGACAACACCTGGGCGCCGAAGCTGCACCTTGCCGGCAGCGCCGTGCGCAGCGCCGACGACTTCTTCTACAAGCCCTACGAGGCCGCCCTGCAAAACCCGGGAGCCGATGCGAAGGCCATGGCGTATTGGTCGCCGCCGTTCGTGCTGGAGGGCAATCCGAGCGACAGCTATCGCATGATCGCCTACTCGGTGCCGCTCATGCTCGACGGGCAGGTGTACGGCGTGCTGGGAATCGAGGTGTCCACCGAGTATCTGGCGGATACGTGCTTCCCCATATCCGAACTGAGCGGCAGCGAAGCCGGCGGCTACGCCCTTGCGCTGGCAGACGGCAACGACTCGTACCGGATCATCACGGGAAACGGCGCGCTCTATAACGCGGTGAACGCCGAAGGGCCCGCTTTCGCGCTTGAGGAAACACGCAATGCGGGCCTTATGCAAGTCGAAGGCGTTACCATGGGCGATCAACAGGTGTACGCCATCGCCGAACCGCTGAAGCTGTATTCGGGCATCGTGCCCTATGACGACACGGGCTGGGCGGTCGTCGGGCTGTTCTCCAAGGACTCCATCTTCGCCGCAGGCAACTCGCTGTACCACCGACTGGGCGTCACCATCGGCCTTACCACCATCGGATGCCTGGTGCTGGTGGTGCTGGTCTCGCGCGCCATCAACCGACCGCTCAGGGAGCTGATCGACAGCGTCCAGGGAGGCATGGAGAAGCTGCACGCGTTCCACACCTCCGTCGCCGAAGTCAACCAACTCCATGACGTCATCCTCGACCTCACCGAGGACGGCCTGGAGAAGCAGCGCAAGCTCAACGAGGAGAAGGAGCGCTATCGCTTGGCCGTTAAGGGCACGAACGACGCATTCTTCACCTATCATCCCAAAACGGGAGCCATCGAGATCACGAACTCCCCCAACGACGGCGAGTTCGATTCCGTGTGCTTCTGGGACCTGTTCCGCCGCAACAGCGCGAACCCCGAGGCGGTGGACGCCATCGAGCAGGCCGTGAACCGGATGCAGGAGACGAGCATCCAGGTGGAGGTCGTGACCGAGCACTTGCCGCAAGGACGTTGGCTTGAGGTGAGCTCATCGCGCGTGGACGACGCCGCCAGCGGGCAGGACTGCATGGTATGCGTCATCCGCGACATCGACGACAGGAAGCGCCGCGAAATCGAATCCGCGCGCAAGCAAGAGCTCGATCCCGCAACGACGGCATATCGCTTCGAACCTGGCATGGGCGTCATCGCCGCAGCGCGCGCAGGCGCAGCTGCGGGACAGCTTGCCGCCATCGAGATCGACGGTTTTGCAAGCATCGTGCGCGACTACGGCATCCCCTTCGGCGACGTGCTGCTCAACGAGCTGACCAAGGTCACGCGCGCATTCAATCTTGACAAGGGCAACCACGACGCCGTCCTGGTGCGCGCCGGCGCCGGGCAGTTCGTCTGCTGGGTCCCCGGCAAACACGCCGACGACGCCGTCAGCGAGGTGGCCGAGCTGCAACGAAGGTTCGCGAAATTGGTGCGCCCTGGAGTGCTGGAACTGGGGCTTCACGCGGGCATCGCCTCGTCAAGCGACGTTAGGAGCACGCACGAGTTGCTTCGCCGAGCGCGAACGGCGCTTCAAGCGTCGATGGGCCATCGTGCGATTTGCGCTTGCTGGGAGCCGTCAATGGATGACGCATACGGGCCGAAGCCGTTCGACCCCATATCCTCTTTCAGCCATGTCGAGGACATGACCTTGCCCGCCCTGACGCTGAACCTGCTCGATAGGCGCCTTTCGCTGGCGGCGGGCATGGACCTGCTCATGCGGCGGCTGAACGAGAAGCTCGACGTGACCAGCCTGTTCATCACGTCGTTCCAAGAAGACTATCAGACGGCATCGGTGCGCTATTTCTTCGGCCCCATCCCGGGCATCGACGAGAGCGCCGTGTTTCCGCTTTCGCGGGAGGCCGTCGACACGCTGCAGCGATTCGGCGAGCAGGGCCTTGTGCATCCCGTGAGCGAGATGCCCATCTTCGCCATGTCCGCCGAGACGCGCGCTTACGCCAACGGCATCGCGTTCCCCATAATGAACGTGGGGAAATACTCGGGGTCCGTGTTCTTCCTGAACGACGCGGGCAAGGCCTTCGACGACGATGAGACCGCGAACACCCTGCGCGAGGTGGGCGCGATCATCCAAAACCGCATCAACCAAGAGGAGCTCGACCTGTCGGCGCAGGCGAAGTCCGACTTCCTTGCGCGCATGTCGCACGAGATCCGCACGCCCATGAACGGCATCATCGGCATGACCGAGATAGCCTTGAAGCCCGAGCAGAGCGACGAGCGCCGCGTCGATTGCCTGAACAAGGTGCATGCGTCGTCGCTATACCTGCTCGATCTGCTCAACGGTATCCTGGACATGACGAAGATCGAGAACGACAAGATGCTGCTCGGCGATGCACCCTTCAGCATGAGCCATGTGGTCGAGGAGCTCAACGCCGTAAGCGCCGGAAGGCTTGCCGCGCGCAACCAGAAGCTGGTCGTGGACATGCGAACGCAGCACGATTGGTTCATGGGCGACGCGCTACGCCTGAGCCAAGTGCTCATCAACCTGGTGGGCAACGCCGTGAAATATTCGCACGATGGCGGCACCATCACGGTGACCATCGAGGAGCGGTCTGCCGTCGGCGGCGCGGGAGCGCTGGCGCCGGGTCGCGCGGCTGCGGGGGCCGGAGCCGCGGGGGCGCTTCC
>NZ_QUCY01000037.1:0-17178 GCF_003474385.1 Eggerthella sp. AM16-19 | reverse complement strand
ATCGCCGACGCGGCTTACACCGCACCCCCAGAAACGTTACGCCGTGTCGGCCGCAACAGCTCGGCTCCGCACAACCGCCACACGGATAGCCGCGGGTAACTTTATGGAGAACTTGTAGTGAAAGTTAACCCCAGTTGCCTGCATGGTTGCCAAATTGTTGCGTACGGTATACTTCCTTCGTTTTGTATATCACGGGTAACTTCGGGAGACAGAAGTCGTTGCCCACGGTCTCGTCCGGGTATGCGGTCTTGGCACGCGGCGGGTCCGCGCTGCTCCGCCGTTTATCGGAAACGAGATCGAGCATAGAGGCGAATCGGGAAGGATGCTCATGGGAGAAGAACTCAAGGGAAGGCGCGTCGTGCGCTCGGGTCTTGCGTTGACGCTGGTGGGAACGTTGATGGTTCCCACGACCGCGGCGTTTGCGGCGGACTCCGACGATAGCGCCCAGCCTTCGACGGCAAACGTCGTCGAGCAGGCGATGCAGCAGGCCGCCGCGGATGCGGACGGGCAAGGCAACGTTACCATCATCGTGCAGCTGGAGGACGGCGCGGGCGCACGCGGTGTTAGCTTGTTCAGCCGCGTGATGGGGACGGTGAACCAGGACCGTCACAACTACTTCAAGAATCAGATCCGCGATATGGTGGAGCAGGAACAGGGGCAGGAGCAGGGCTTCAGCCTGTTCGGCCTGCTGGGCGATGGCAATTCCTCGTCGGAGGATGCCGCGCGCGACGCCGGCGATGCGGAGCAGCCCGAGTTCCAGGAGCTCTACGACTACTACCACGCCATCGACGGCTTCGCCATCAAGGCGCCCGCCAACCTGCTTAAAACCATCCAGGACCTGGACGGTGTGAAGAACGCCTTCATCGAGAAGGGCTACGAGGTCCCCGCCGACCAGGGGATGCAGGATGCGCCCGCCAACCAAACCTCGCTCGATATGACCGCCGCCGACCAGATCAAACAGAAAGGCGACGGCCAGCTCATCGCCATCATCGACTCCGGGCTCGACGTGAACCACTCCGCCTTCAAGGGCGACCTGGACGATTCCAATCTCGCCGAAACGGAATCCGGCGTCAACGGCAAGATGACGAAGATGGGCGAGGGTAAGAACGGCCGCTACGTAAGCGAGAAGATCCCCTTCGTGTACGACTACGCCGACCATGACAGCGACGTCGACCCGGGCTCGCTGTCCGGCATGGACCATGGCACGCACGTCGCCGGCATCATCGGCGCGAACGCCGGCGAGGTCCGGGGCACGGCGCCCGATTCCCAGATCGCCATGCTGAAGGTCAGCTGCAACTCCGACGGTACCATCTACGACAGCTCGCTGCTTGCCGCGTTCGACGACGCGGTGGTGCTGGCTCCCGATTCCGTGAACGTTTCGCTTGGCAGCGACGCCGGCTTCTCCGATGCCGCGGCCGCAACGTACGGCGACGCCATCAATAGCCTGACGGCGACGGGCGCGTCGGTGAACATGGCCGCCGGCAACTCGTACACGTCGGGTTACAAGAACAAGTCCGGGCAGAACAAGCCCTACGCCTCCGACCCCGACAGCTCTGTGCTGTCGTACCCGTCCGCCATGCCGGGCACCGTGGCCGTGGCCAGCGTGAACAACGCCGAGGCGTCGCCTGCGTTCAAAGCGGCCGATGGCACGGTCATTCCCTATATCGAGGCGAACAACCAAAGCTACTGGGGCTCCCCGAAGTTCTCGGCGCTTAAAGACGGCTCGTACGAGTACGTCGACGGCGGCGTCGGCGACGCGGCGGACGTGGAGAGGCTGAAGGAAGCGTATCCCGACGGCATGGACCGTAAGACGATTGTGCTGGTCAAGCGCGGTGCGGCTTCCGACGGTTCGGACCTGACGTTTGCCGACAAGGTGAACAACATCGGCGCCCTGTCGCCGTTCGCCGTGGTCATCTACGACGATCGCGACGAGAAGCTCAGCTCGTTCTCCATTAACAGCGATGATACCACCGCCATCATGGTGACGAAGGCTTCCGGCGAGGCCTTGCTGGCGGCCGCCGACAAGCGCATCGTGAAGGAATCCGGCCTGACGACCGCCTCCGCCACCGCGTTCACCATGAGCGATTTCAGCAGCTGGGGACCCACGACGAACCTGAAGATCAAACCCGAGGTGACGGCGCCCGGCGGCAACATCTATTCCACGGTGCCGAACAACGACTACGATTACAAGTCGGGCACGTCCATGGCAACGCCGCAGGTCGCCGGCATCTCGGCGCTGGTGCGCGAATACGT
Organism: Eggerthella sp. AM16-19; assembly: GCF_003474385.1. Lineage (NCBI taxonomy): Bacteria > Bacillati > Actinomycetota > Coriobacteriia > Eggerthellales > Eggerthellaceae > Eggerthella > Eggerthella sp. AM16-19. Next base: position 14,925 of record NZ_QUCY01000037.1, on the reverse strand, counting down.
GGAGTCCGACAGCAAGTTCGCCTGGTACTCGGATTCCGCGAAGAGCACGCTCGTCTCGCAGCTGCTCATGTCCACCGCCTCCCCCATCGCCGACCCGATGGTCGACGAAGGCCCTGAAACGTACTACAGCCCCCGCTTCCAGGGCGCCGGCCTGGTGAACGCGAAGGCGGCGACCACCACGCCCGTGTATCTGACGTGCGAGGACTCGGACAACGACCGTCCGAAGGGCGAAATGGGCGAGTCGGCCGACGGTTCGTGGAGCTTCACGCTGAAGCTGAACAATCTGACCAAGCAGGAGCAAACCTACACGCTCGATGCGGCGGCGATGTCCGAGCAGATCGCGAACGGCGTGTTCACGGGCAGCGACTACAACTGGACGGGCCGTGGCATCAAGGTGAGCTTCGGCGGCGATGCGCAGGGCGGAACCATCACCGTCCCCGCCAACGACCCGGACAACAATCTGGGCGGAAGCGCGACGCTCGTCGTCAACGTGACGGCGGATAGCGCGTTCAAGTCGTTCGTTGCGGAAAACGCTTCGAACGGCGCCTATGTCGAGGGCTTCGTGAAGCTGGCGGCGCAAAACGGCGGCGTCGACCTGTCCGCACCCTTCTTGGGCTTCTACGGCGACTGGGATAAGCAGCCTGCCATCGATGCGGCGGCCGGAAGCGGCGACGAGCACATCGTCGGCAGCTCACTCATGAACCAGGGCACGTCGAAATCCCTTGGCAAGAACCCCCTGGACAAATATGGAAGCGCCGACCTGTCGAAGGCGGTCGTCTCCTCGTCGCCGGCGATCGATGCCCCGACGCGCCTGGTACCGTTCACCACCATGCAGCGCAACGCGAGCACGTTGGCGTACGACTACCTGAACGCCGACGGCGAGAGCGTGCGCTCGTTCAGCTATAACTGGGTTTCGAAGACGACGTACAACGACAGCGTGGGCAACTACCTGTACGTTGAGGGCTACTATCTGGGCGACAACTCCTCCAAGCCGGTGTTCGATGGCCTGGGCGAGGACGGCAACCAGCTGCCCGACGGCAGGTACACGCTGCGCCGTACAGCTACCTTGGCCACCGACGATGCTGCTCAGCAGACGCTTGACCAGGACTTCTACTACGACACGAAGAAGCCCGAGGTGTCGAACGTGCAGCTGTCCGGCGAAGACGGCGCACGTACGGTGACGTTCGACGTGACGGACTCCTCGTGGTTTGCCGGCGTGAACTTCATCGGCCCCGATGACGATGCGAAGAAGGCCGACGGCTGCTACTACCAGGTGGTCTGCCCGACCAGCTCCGGGGCCGACAGCACCATCTCCGATCCGGTGGAGAACGCCGATGGTACGCGCACGTGGCATATCTCCGTGCCCGTTTCCGCGCTTAAGAGCGCTTGGAGCGGCTGGAAGGGACCGGGCAGCAACGGCGCGGCGTTCCCCAACGTCGTGCATATGCGCGCGTGGGATTACGGCAGCAACATCAGCAGCGACGTCGAGATCGTGGTGAACCCGGTTCCCGCGACGGGTGTGACGCTGTCGGCCGATTCCGTGAAGCTCGCCCCCGGCCAGGTGAGCAGCCTACAGGCGACCGTTGTGCCGGCCGACTCCACGCAGACGAAGCTGACCTGGGCGTCCAGCAATCCCGATGTGGTCGCCGTCGATGAGAACGGCCAGCTCACGGGCGTTGCGGAGGGCGAGGCGCAGATCACCGTGTCCGTGGCCGACAACCCCGCCGTCAGCGCAAAGGCCCAGGTGAAGGTAGAGCAGGTTTCCGCCGATACCGGCGTGGCCCTGTCGCAGGATAGCGCGCAGCTGCTGCTCGACGGCACCCTCGACGTCGCAGCCCTCGTGTCCGACGACTGCGCGGCCGGTGGGGTGACCTGGACCAGCAGCGACGAGTCCGTCGTGAAGGTGCAGCAAGCCGACCCGAAGCTCAAGCAGGTCGCCAACCGCGTGACGCTTGCTGCCCAGGGACAAACGGGCGACGCGGACGTGACCGCCACGGTGACGAACTCCAAGGGCGAGAGGAAGTCCGCCACCATCCACGTGCGGGCGCAGCAGGCCGACTACGGTGACTTCGCGATCGATGAGAGCGGCGCGCTTACCGGATACACGGGCGAATCCACGAACATCTCCATCCCCAACGACGTTTCCGTCATCGCCGACGGCGCGTTCTCCGGGTCGGACATTCAGAGCGTTTCCATCCCGTACAGCGTGACCTCCATCGGTAAGGAGGCGTTCAAGAGTACGCACAACCTGGGTAAGGTGCGCTTCGAATCCGGCAGCAAGCTCACCGGCATCGGCGACCGCGCGTTCTTCGGCACCCAAGGGCTTGCCGAGATCGAGCTCCCCGAGGGCGTGACATCCATCGGCTCCGAGGCGTTCTCCACCTCCTCGGTGCAGCGCGTGGTGCTTCCCGACGGCGTAACCTCCATCCCGGCCAGCGCGTTCGAGAACTGCATCCAGCTTTCCAACGTGACGCTGTCCGACAAGGTGGAGACCATCGGCGCGAACGCGTTCGATGCATGCTCGGCGCTCAACAAGATCAAGGTCCGCAGCGCTTCCGGCTCCGTGGCCGAGGGCCTGCCCTCGAGCTTGACGACCATTGGCAAGGCGGCGTTCAGCGGCGCCCGCCTGCAGAGCGTGAAGCTGCCCGCAAGCGTGAAGACGGTCGAATCGGAGGCGTTCGCCAACGACTCGAGCCTGAAGACGCTCGAGCTCAACGAGGGTCTGGCGTCCATCGGCAACGGGGCGTTCTCCGGGACCAACGTGGCCGAGGTCGTGCTTCCCGATTCGCTGATCAACCTGGGCACCGGCGTTTTCGCGAACATGAAGCAGCTCAACACCGTGACGGTGGGCAGGCAGGTGCCCGCCGGCGCGCTGACGGAGGCGTTCGTGGGCGACGGCTCGCTGCTCGAGTTCAAGGCCGACGATTCCGTCGCGAACTACTCGGTAGCGGACGGTGTGCTGTTTAACAAGGATAAAACGCAGCTGGTGGCGTTCCCTGCGGCGAAAAAGACGGCGGGCGGGGTGTATACCGTCCCCGAAACCGTCAAGGACATCGCGGCCAGCGCCTTCAGCGGTGCGCAGGTGTCGAAGGTGAACATGCCGAAGGGGCTTGCGTCTATCGGCAAGAACGGTTTCGCCGGCGCGGCGTTGACCTCCGTCGTGCTCCCCGACGGTTTCGAGGCCATGGGCGAGCAGGCGTTCATGAGCTGCTCGTCGCTGACGTACGTCAACATCGGCGGCGCGGTCGAGGTGCCGCAGCGCGCATTCTCGAAGTGCGTGTCGCTTTCCACCGTGAACTTGCGTCGCGACCTGAACAAGCTGACGAAGATCGGCGCGCTCGCCTTCTCGGACGAGGAGGGCAGCTCCTCCTCGAGCGGCGGCGATTCCGGATACGATGCCGCAACGGCCTCCGATAGCGATAAGGATACGGCGACGTACGACGGTGCGATCACGGCGATCGTCCTTCCCGATTCCGTCGCCGAGGTGGGGTCGAACGCGTTCAAGAACCTGACGGGCATGACGCGCGCGCATGTCGGCGCGGGGCTGACCTCGGGCGGCGCCGACTTGTTCCCGGGCGCAAACGCGCTCGAGGTGCTGACGGTCGCCGGCGCGAACCCGGTGTACTCCGCGGTAGACAACGTGCTGTACGCGCAGATGGAAGACGGTCTGCACCTGGTGAAATCCGCCGCCGCCAGCAAGACCGCCGACGTGATCGTGCAAAACGGCACCGTTTCCATCGATCGCGAGGCGTTCCGTTCCAATCGCGTGATCAAGCGCGTGGTCATCCCCGAGGGCGTGAAGAGCATCGGGTGGGGCGCGTTCAACACGTGCGACTCCTTGAGCGAGGTGGTGCTGCCCGATAGCCTGGAGACCGTGGCGGACACGGCGTTCAACTGGGACCTGAATCTTGATTTCGTCGAGTTCGGGACGAACGTCAAGCAGCTTGGCAACCCGAGCAACTATATCGGCGCATCGCCGTTCTCGGGCCACGTGCCTGCGCACCTGATCGTGCGCGGCGGGCAGAACGGCTCGTATGTGTCGAGCTCGCTGCAGGATGATTCGATCATGCAGACGGCTTACTTCGGCCCGGGCATGACCGACCTGCGTTTCAGCGCATCCGGCACGTTCCCGAAGACCATCGTGATCCCGGCGGACTGCGAGAGGCTCGAGATGCCGTGGAGCTTCGGAAGCTATGCCTCTGAAGTGCGCATTTACGCGCCTGCTGGCTCGAAGGGCTGGGAGACGGCGAAGGCGGCCATCGCGGGGACGTACGGCACGCTGTCGGAGGACCAGCTGCTCGAGTACACCCCGCTTTCGGCGACGCTCTCCGCTGCCGGCGCGGTCGAGCCCGGCATGGTGGTGCCGCTCAAGGCGACGGCGCAGGGCGGCGTGCGCGGTGACAAGCTGTTCCGCTTCACGGAGGTGTCTACGAACGGCCAGCGGAAGGTGCTGCAGGATTGGTCGACCGCCGACACGCTGAACTGGAACGTCCCTGTCGATGGTTCCTCGGTTCTCGTCGAGGTCCGCGATGCCACGTTGCTGACTGAGAAGGCTACGCTTGCAGGTGTGCAGCCGTCGGTCTCGCTGAATAAGTCCGGCGTGGTGATCGTGGCGGCGGGGCAGCCCATGCCCGAGCTGGCCGCCAGCGTCACGGCTCCCGAGGGGGCCACGGTGACGTACCAGTGGCTGTGCAACGGCGCCCCCATCGCAGGCGCCACGGGCGCGACCTACACGCCCACGGGTGCCGAGGGCGATGCCGATGCGTCCGCCGATCGCGTGTACAGCGTGGTCGCCCATGTGGTCACGGCCGACGGCGTCGCCGTGAACGCGGTGAGCGGCGAGGTTGCCGTGCGCATGGCGGCGGAGGCGTCCGAAGTCGACACGTCGGCGCTGAAGGCCGCGGTGGATGCCGCCGAGGCGCTGAACCGCGGCGATTACACCGCCGAGTCGTGGCAGGCGTTCCAGAAGGCGCTGGCCGCTGCGCGTCAGCAGCTGGTGAGCCCGGAGAGCGCGGAGGCGGTCGCCAGCGCGCTGGATGCGCTGACGAAGGCGCAGGGCGCGTTGGTGGAGTCGGGTGTGGATGTCGATGCGCTGACCGGCGCCATCACGGCGGCCGACAAGCTGCAGCAGTCCGACTACACCGCCGATAGCTGGAAGCCCTTCGAGCAGGCGCTCGCCGCCGCCAAGAACGTGCTGGCGAACCCGACGAACCAGCAGGCCGTCGATGACGCGCTTAAGGCGTTGACCGAGGCGCAAAACGCCCTGGTCAAGGTCGAGCCCGCGCCCGAGCCCAGCCCGGATAAGCCGGACACCTCGGCTTTGCAGGGCGCCGTCGATGCGGCCAAGCAGCTGAAGGAATCCGACTACACCGCCGATAGCTGGAAGCCCTTCGAGCAGGCGCTGAAGGCCGCGGAGGATGTGCTGGCGAACCCCGATGCCAGCGGGGATGACGTGGCCTCCGCGCTTGAGAAGCTGACGAAGGCGCAGTCGGCGCTGGTGAAGGCCGAGCCCGCGCCCGAGCCGGACCCTGCGCCGAACCCCGAGCCGAACCCGAACCCGAATCCGAATCCGAATCCGAACCCGGGTCCGAACCCGGGTCCGGGCACCGATAACGGCAACGGCAGTGGTGCCGGTGGCAACGGCGGCGGTAACGGCAGCGGCAACGGCAGTGGTGCCGGTGGCAACGGCAACGGCGGGAACGCCGGCAGCACTGGCGGTAACGTGGCTGCGGGTGGCAACAGCGGAACCGCGTCCGGCGGCAATGGCGCAGCGCTGAGCCAAACTGGCGACAGCGTGCCGGTTGCCCCGCTTGCCGCAACCGGCGTGTTCGGCGCCGCGCTTGCGGCGGTAGCGGCCTTCTTCGCGCGTCGCAAGCGCCAACGGTAGGGCGCAGCTTCGGGTGGGGCGCACGTGCGCCCCACCTTCTGGAGATAATGTGACAAAAGTTATCCAGGGTTATTTTCTAAAGAAGTTATATGCAATATACTTTTCACATTTTGTAAGTGTTGGGTAACAACTGGTGATGTCCAGGCGCTACCCTTTGGCTTCGTTGCTCGGCCCGGTTTGCGGCGCGTGGCAAGAGGCGGATTTCGGGATAGGAAGGAACGGTATGGGCAAGGTAAGGTATACGGTGGTGCGCAAGGGCACCTCGCTGGTGCTGGCGGCAACGCTGGCGACGGGCATGGTGCCGGCGCTCGCCTTGGCGCAGGATGCCGGCAACGGCGCCGCGCCGGTAGCGGCGCAGGCCGAAAACGGCTTCACCCCGGTCGAGGGCACTGTTTACACGGTCCAGGTCAAGTGGCTGAAGGCCGATTCCGACAGTTCGTCTATGATGGGCGCCTATTTCTCCACCACGGCGAAGGCTGTGTACCAAAACGGCAAGTATGCTGTCAGCCTGACCGCGAACGAGAGCGGCAAGAACATGGGCGTGAAGCTGATAAGCGGCGGTTCAGAGCTTCCCTACGTGGATAACTCCGACGGCACGCGCACTTTCACGGTGAGCGCCTTGAAGCTTGATGCGCTTACGTTCCAGGTGACGGTACCTGGCATGCCCATGACGCCGAGCGCCCGCGCTGTGTTCGATACAAGCAGCATCGGCGAGGGCGTCGACATTCCGTCTTATGAGGATGCGTTCACGCTGTACTTCAAGGGGTCGAAATACGACATCTCGCGTTCGTTCAGCGACAAGGTGAAGGTGACCGCGTCGAACGGCTCATACATCATCGAGTTGACGGCAAAGTCGCTAGGCGAGGGCAACACGCTGGGCGATGTCACCTATCAGGGCAAGAAGGTTGCGAAGACCGTGAACGAGGATGGTTCCGCAACGTATTCCATTCCCGTGTCTAGCATCACCGACACCTATGACATCACGTTCGGCTATACCGTGAGCATCCCCAATCGCGGCACCATGACGAACCTGCATCCGTTCCAGCTGGTGGTGGGCAACGCCGCGCCGAACGTCTCGTTCGTGGACCGCACGGGTTTGACGTCGGAGATCGTGAAGGCGGAGGCCGTCGAGCAGGGCAGCAAGACCGATAAGGCGTTCTCCGCGTTACAGCAGGCAATCGCCGATGCGTATGCGACCGTCGACGCCGCCGATGCCACGGATGCATCCATCGCCGCAGGCGTGAAGGCGATCACGGGCGCTGTTGAAGCGTTCAACACGAGCGCTGACAAGGCCGATCCCGGCCAGGATGAGCAGAAAGTTGACAAGACCTTGCTGAACCAGAAGATCGCCGATGCGAAGGCGATCGAGCAGGGCAACAAGACCGATGAGGCGTTCAAGGCTCTGCAAGAGGCCATCGCAACCGCTGAGAAGGCTGCCGCTAACGACAAGATTCCCCAGGCGGGTGTCGCCGGTGCGACCGAGCAGCTGCAGAAGGCCATCGACGCGTTCAACACGAGCAAGGACGCTGAAGCCCCCGCGCCGACTCCTTCCGAGGATCAGACCGTGACCACGGCTGACGGCTTCAAGCTGGTGGCGGGCAAGGAGTACGCGCTGCCGGTTTCGTTTGTCAACGCGACCACGGGCGAGCAGTCCACCGCGGCCAACTTCATGGAGGCTACGGCCACGGTCTCGTATGCCGACGGCTCGTATTCCGTGACGGTTACGCCGAACGCGCAGGGCAAGCAGTTCCTGACGGCTATGACGTACGGGGGTAAATCCGCAGTTCAGAACGCTGACGGGTCCTTCACCATTTCCGGTGTGCCCGCTATCAATAAGGACATCACGGTGAGCGTGACCATGCCCGGCGGCACCGTCGACATGGGCGTGCGTCTGGATACCACCAGTTTGCCGACCGCTTCCGGCGAGCCGGTGACGCCGCAACCGCCCGCGAACAACAACAACGGCAGCAACGGCAACAACGATGGCGGTGCCACCACCGACCCCAACGGCCGGCAGGCCAAGCAGGGCTTCCAGGTCGGCCACACCTACCAGGTGCCCGCTTCGTGGCTGAAGCATAACAGCACGGAAGAGTCCATGGCTGCCAAGTACTTCGGCGACACCGCGCTGGTCCGCCCGCAGTCCGACGGCACGTTCAAGGTGAGCTTCTCGGCTACGAGTGAAGGTGCAAGCCATATCATTTCGCTGGCATATAACGGCTCCGACCTGGCGAAAAGCGGAAACCAGTACACCGTTTCCATTCCGAAGGCCGACTCCGATACCGTGGTTCCCATCAGCATGACCATCAAGGAGATGGAGCAGCTGGGCGGCGGCGCGCAGATCGCGGATATGCACCTGAAGCTGTCGCAGGCCAAGGATCTGGGCACGGGCCAGGACAACGCGGTCGCCTCCAGCAGCAAGATCCTCAGCCAGACCGGCGATAACGTGGCCGGCGTAGCAGGTGCTGCGGCCGTTGCCGCGGTGGCGGCGGGTGCGGCCGTGGTTGCCCGCCGTCGCATGCAGCGTCGATAGCGCGGAGATTGCCCGCGGGAGCCGCAAACTCCTTCCGCGGGCGTTTCGCCTTAGGTTGCGCAGGCTGAGGGTTGGGGCCAGGGCGCAGGCGCTTGCCGTTGGGCGGGCGATTGAAAGCGCCCGCCCACCGTCTGCCGCCATCCTGACGTCCGATCGAAGCGTGGGAATCCGGGCTGGCCGAAGGTCGTGCGCCCAGGGCGACTACGCGGACAGATGGGCAGGCGGCCGAAAGCGCGCGGCCGCCGTTCGCTACCCCCCCCTGGCGTTGGAGCGCCGGGCGCGAATATGGGCCGGTTCCCTTCGGGGCTGGCCCGTTCGTCGCATGAAGTAAGTTGTTTTCCCTGTTCGAAAGGTTGTTTCCCATGACTAAGCGACTTTTGCGCGGCGCGTGCGCGGCCGCGTTCGCCCTGCTCGCGGCGTTCGCCGTCTCGTCGAGCGTGCTTGTCGGCGTAGCTCACGCGGCCACCTCTGCCGTGTACACCGCCTCGACGGCTCCCTCGTACGCTAATCCCGTGACGGGCGCGATCGAGGATTCCGCAGGCCAGAGCAACGTTGCGTTGGCCGAGTCCATGACCACGGGCTGCACGTACCCCGCTGCACTGGTGGAGAAGGACACGGCGGGCAACACGTTTGTCACGCTGCGCTTCAAGCTGGCGGACCAGATGGGTGCGATGAGCTTCTGGGCCGACAACGGCGGCGATGGCGCGTTCTCTGCGGTTGAGGCAGCGCAGATGCAGGTCGATTCTGCGAGCAACACGGCCGACTGGCGCTTCCAGGTGCCCAGCGAGACGTCGAACATCCGCGTGAGCATGTACGTGACGCCGATGGGCCGCGACGTCGTCTACTTCACGCAGCTGACGGGCCTTGTCGAGGGCAACATCGACGCCGTGCCGTTCGTGCAGGCCATCACTCCTGGTGAGGAAGCTGCCGAGCCTACGGCTGCCGCCGAGCCCGCCGCTTCCGCATCCGCCGAGCTTGCTGCTTCCAGCATATCGGGCGAGGCCGCGCCTCAGACCGATGGTGCGGCGAATTCCGGCGTCAAGGAGTACAACGCCGATGGCCAGGAGACCACCGAGGGCCAGGATCGATCCGAGCCGCTTAACGGTGCGACGACCGCCGCTATCGTGGGCGGCATCGTGGTTGTGCTGGCGGTTGCGGGCGCGGCAGCGTACTTCGCGTACCTCAAGCCCAAGCGCGCCAAGCAGGCGCAAGCAGCCGCTGCGGCGGCCGCGGCTGCGAAGTCGAGGGGCGAATAGCTTGATGAGCTGCGCAAACGACGCCTGCGAAACTACCGCGGCGAGCGTGCGCGGGGCAGGGGAGGCAGCGGGGGCTTCCGTGACAGCGCCCTTTGCGGCGCCCCGCCCGGCGTTGCCGGGCAAGGCGGCGGCTCGCAACGCCGGGGCTTTTGCGCCGCGCCGCCCGCTCACGCGCCGTGCTTTCGCGCGAGGGCTGGCCGTCGCCGCATTGTCGGCGGCGGCCTTCCCGCTGGCCGGCTGCGTCGACCAGCACCCGTACCGCAACGCCGATGGCTCCGAGCAGCAGCGCCTGGTGGCGACGTCGCCGGCGGTGGCGACCATCTGCGACAAGCTCGACCTGGAATTGGTGGGCGTGTGCAACACCACGCGCGACCTGCCCGAGCGCTATGCCGAGCTGCCGCAGGTGGGAAGCCCCATGTCGCCCGACCTGGAGACGCTCAAATCGCTGCATCCCAGCTGCGTGATCAGCCCGAACACCCTGATCGACGACCTGCGCCCGAAGTATGCGGGCATCGCCGTGGCATGCATGTTCCTGGACTTGCGCAGCGTCGGCGGCATGTACGAGAGCATCTCCGCCATGGGGGCCAAGTTCGACCGCCGCGATCAGGCGCAGGCGCTGGTAGCGGAATACGACGCGTTCATGGCGGCCTTCCGCGCCAGCGTGGAAGGCAAGCCGCAGCCGAGCGTGCTGGTGCTCATGGGCTTGCCGGGCAGCTATATCGTGGCAACGGAGAACAGCTACGCGGGCAGCCTGGTGGCGCTTGCGGGCGGGCAGAACGTGTATGCGGGATCCGACCAGGAATTTCTGAACGTGAACACCGAGGATATGCAGGCGCGCGACCCCGACATCGTCCTTCGCACGGCCCATGCGCTGCCCGACCAGGTCATGCAGATGTTCGCCGACGAGTTCGCCACGAACGACGTATGGAAGCACTTCCGCGCGGTGAAGGAGGGACGTGTGTACGACCTTCCTTACGACCAGTTCGGCATGAGCGCCACCTTCAACTACCCCGACGCTCTGCAAACGCTGCAACCCATGCTTTATTCCTCGTCTTCGCAGGTATAAGCCCCGGCCGGCGCTCCTCGAGCCGCCTCCCCCCCCGTAGGCGCGGGCCCCGGTTCGCGCGTCCCGAGCGACCCTGCGGGCCCCGGCTCAGCTTGCGCGCTCTGAACGGATATGCTCTACAGCTAGAAAGGCTGACCATATGGTAAGCACTGGAAGGAAAATCACGGTGTTCGCGATAACGGCGGCGGCGCTTTTGGCGCTGTTCTTCGTCGCCGTGAACACGGGTAGCTTGCAGGTGACGCCCGAGCAGCTGGTCAGCGGCCTGTTCGTCGAATACGACGACACGGTCGCGACCATCTACGACCTGCGTTTCCCGCGCATCTTCATCGCCATGGTCGGCGGTGCGGCGCTGGCGGTCTCGGGTGCGCTGCTGCAGGCGGTCATCCGCAATCCGCTTGCCGACCCGGGTATCATCGGCGTGTCTAGCGGCGCAAGCCTGGCCGCCGTGCTGGTCACGGCATTCGCCCCGGCGCTGTACTACTTCACGCCGCTGTTCGCGTTCGCGGGCGGCCTTATCGCATTCGGCCTGGTGTACAGCCTGTCGTGGCGCGGCGGTCTCTCGCCACTGCGCGTGATCTTGGTGGGCGTGGCTGTGAGCGCCATGTTCTCCGGCATCTCCAGCGCGTTCAGCTCAGGCACGGGCGGCACGCTGTCGGGCGTGGCCAGCATCGTGGACGCCAACATCACCATGAAAACGTGGAGCGACCTGCAAACGCTTGCGGGCTACGCGGTGGCCGGGCTCGCCATCGCGCTGCTGGTGACGAAGCGTTGCGACCTGCTGTCGCTTGAGGACAAGACGGCGCGCAGCCTGGGACTCGACGTGAACAAGAATCGCCTGCTTATCAGCGCCGTCGCCGTGCTGCTGGCGTCCATCTCCACGGCCGTCATCGGCCCGATCAGCTTCCTCGGCCTGATCGTCCCGCACATCGCGCGCTTGCTGGTGGGCACGTCGCACAAGTGGCTGGTGCCTTACACCATGCTGCTTGGTGCGTTCTGCCTGCTGCTGGCCGATACCATCGGCCGCACCATCGCGACGCCCTACGAGATCAGCGCCGCGGTCATCATGTCGGTGGTGGGCGGTCCGGCGTTCATCCTGCTGCTTCGAAAGGCGCGTGGTACCTATGGCGAATAATGCGAACGAAAGCAACGTCTTCACCGTGCGTGGGCTGCACTTCGTGTACGACCATGGGCGCGTGCCTATCTTCGACGGCTTGGATGTGACCATCCCCGAGGGGCGGATCACCACGCTCATCGGGGCGAACGGCTCGGGCAAGTCCACGCTGTTCAACCTGCTGACGAAGAACCTCAAGCCCACGGGCGGCACGGTGCATCTGCGCGGCGGCGACGTGACCGATCTGCGCCTGCGCGATTTCGCGCGGCTGGTGGCCATCGTGCACCAGAGGAATTCGGCTCCGGGCGATCTGGCGGTGGAGAAGCTGGTGGGGTACGGCCGTTTCCCGTATCACGGCATGGGAAGCGCCGCGAACACCGAGGAGGACGAGCGCATGGTGGCCTGGGCGCTCGAGGTCACGGGCTTGACCGAGTATGCGAAGCGTCCCGTGTCGGCGCTGTCCGGCGGTCAGGCGCAGCGCGTGTGGATCGCCATGGCGCTGGCGCAAGGCTCCGATGTGCTGCTGCTCGACGAGCCCACCACGTATCTGGACGTCCGCTATCAGCTGGACATATTGCACCTGGTCAAGCGACTGAACACTGAATTCGGCATGACGGTGGTCATGGTGCTGCACGATGTGAACCAGGCGCTGCGCTACAGCGACAATCTGGTGGCGCTCGCCGACGGTCGCATCGTAGCGCAGGGCGCGCCGGACGACATCATCACCTCCGGCCTGCTCGAAGAGGTCTACGGCGTTCGCCTATCCGTGGCCACGATCGAAGGCAAGCCGTTCGTGCTGGCGGTGTAGCGGCGGGTGCGCGATAGGCTCCCCGTAGGTCGCCCGAGCGGGGGTGAGCAGGGGATGGATGTGAACGCGGGATGCGCGAAGGTGAGCAGGGAGCGTGGGACACGAACAGGGGATGCGCGAAGGCGAACAGGGGACGGAGGCGTGTTCGGAATGGACGTTCGGGAAAAGAGAGCGCCAACCTGAACGCACCCCGTCCCCAGTTCACCCTGTTCGGGCGCGAGGCCATCTCCTGTGGTGGCACAGCCGCTCCGGTTGACGGACGCCAGAGTTTCTCGCGGTTGTCTTTGGTTGAAAGCCATGGTAAACTTCCTGCATTTGTTAGCAATCGTGAACAGTAAGCAGGTGCAACACGTGAACGAACAGGCAATGACGGCAGAGCGGGTCACCGCATCCGATCAGACCCGACGAAGCGCTTCGAAAGCCCGCCAGACCCTGTGGGCCGTCGGCGGCTTCCTTTGCCTCGCGCTGGGGATGGTCGGCGTGGTGCTGCCGATCCTGCCCACCACGCCGTTCATCCTGGTCGCGGCCTTCTGCTTTGCTCGTAGCTCCACGCGTTTGAACAGCTGGTTCAAGGGCACAAAGGTGTACAAGCAGGTGCTGGAGGGATACGTGACCAAGCGTTCCATGACGCTGCGCGCGAAGCTCACCATCCTTATTCCGGTGACGGTGCTGCTGGCAATCGGCTTCGCCTTGATGGGCCGCGTCCCCGTCGGGCGGGTTGTCCTGGCGGCGGTCTGGATCGGCCACATCATTTACTTCGGTTTCATAGTGAAAACCGACAAGCAGGCATAAGGGATTTCGCCCTAGCCGCGGGCCGGATGCGGCCTTGGTCAAGCGGGCTCCTTACGTAATCGAGCTGAACAGGGGCTCTCTGCGCCGCTTCCGCCCCGTTCGCCCCACCTGCAATTCCCGCCAGCTCGCGACCCGCAAACCCGTAAGCCCCCGCGCCCGCAGCCTCCTGCTCACGCAAAAGGCCCCGCGTTCGCGGGGCCTTCAACCTGCGGTTATTTCGTTTTCCATACCTTCACGCGGCAACAGTTCACGGCTTCGCCGCCGATGGGCGTGTAGTCGATGTTTGAGTACGTGACTACCGTGTCGTTCTGGCCTTCGGACGCCAGCCACTCGCCGTAGTCGTCGGCTCCGTTCTCCGCAGACAGCGCGAAGTAGCGCTTGCCTTGCAGGTCGACGCCGCATACGGCGCTCGTGGACTTCACCATCAGCCAGTTGCCGCACCATGCCGGCGCAGTGGTGGGCGTGCGGTCGAAGCGCAGCCACTTCTGCGCGCTGTAGCCGCCGCTGCCCGGCGACTCGGCGGGGGCGTACGTGCCCAAGTTGGCGATGCCGTCGCCGTAGCTGTACGTGGCGTCGAACGCGAACGTGAAGCCGGTCTTGCCGTAACCTGCCTCGAGCGGCTTCATGGACGCGGGAAGCGTCAGCGTGTCGGTGACGTCGCCGTTCTCGCTCACGCGCGTGAGCTGGTAATACGACGACGCGCCGGTGACGCGCGGCGTGATGACCACACCGTCGCCCGCCGCATACGGGGCCGTTGCCATGCGGCCGGCCGATTCGTACACCACGTTGGCATCCGAGCTGCCCATGGAGACGCTCTTGAGCTGCGCGATCAGCGACGCCGCGACGACGGTGCTGTCGGACTGCGGCATGACCTGCCAGAAAGCGTGCCCGCCCACGGCGGCGATGGTGGGGGTCTCGAACTGATCGGTGGAGCCCTCATCAAGCTGCTGGATGCTGGAGAGGGCGTCGCCGTTGGAGTTCAGCTTTCCGGCGAAGATCCGCCAGGTGCCGTCCATGATGTTCGCCTCGGTCCACACCACGCCCTGCGAGGTGCAGCGCGCGTCGTAGATTTCGAAGCCCTCGTCCTGCCCGCGCGCCTTGTCCAGCACCACGGCCGACGTGCCCGACGACAGGGCCAGCGTGGCCACCTGCGCCAGCGGCTTGGCCTTCTCCGTGGGGACCAGGCAGCAGGCGAACTTCGAATCGTTGCACCAGACCAGGGAGCCGTAGGGCAGGTCGTAGGAGCCCTGCTGCTCCGCGCAATCGTCGGCGTTCTCCACCTGCGACAGGTCGGAGATGGAGAAGACGGCGTCGGTGGGCACCTTCAGCGTTTGGATGTCGGGCGTGGAAGAATCCTTGCCGCCCGCGACTGCGGCGACGCCGGCGCTCGCAGCCGCCAGCACGCCCACGCCGAGCGCGCCCAGCAGCAGGCCGCGGCGCGTGATGAGCGTTTGCCCGCCGTCGCCGACGGCAGG
>NZ_QUCY01000036.1:278-18053 GCF_003474385.1 Eggerthella sp. AM16-19 | reverse complement strand
CGGGCGCTGGGGCGCCGGTGCGCCGCCGACGGGGAGACCGGTGATGGGGGCGACCGCGCCGCCTGCGGGCTGGGCGCCCTCGAGTCGCGCAAGGTCCGCGCCGATCGCGTCGGCGCGCGCGAAGTCGTTGCGGCTGACGGCCTCGGCCCTCATGGCGCGGAGCCGCTGGATCTCGTCTCGGTTATCGTTCATGTCCTTAGGTTTCCTTTCTTGAGCGGACGGCCGCCGGCCGCCTCAGTTTCCGCTATCCACGTGCCCGGATCCGGCCTTTGCCTTCGATTCGTCGCGGATCGCCTTGACGAGGTCGTCCGGGGCGTCCTCGAGCCTGGATGCCGTTTCCTTGCGCCCTGTCACGGTTCCGCCCTCGAACGTCGCCTCGAGGCTGCCGATGCCGGCGTTCGCCGGGCGGTAGACGGTTCCGGTCGAGTAGGGGTGGATGGTCCAGATCGCGGTCGACTTGGCGGTCAGCTTGTCGCGGCCCGCGAGCTGGAGGAAGGTGGTTGGGGTGTCGTTGGCGAGCATCACGTAGACGCCCGCATAGCGGTCGCTGGCGCCGGATTCCGATTCGGGCAGCTCTGCGTACCAGATCTCGGCGGCGCCGGAGTAGCCGTTGTCGGAAAGCAGCTCGACGACCTCGTCGCGCGCCTCGCGGCCGGGGTTCTCGGAGTACTTGACGGCGTTCGCCATCCCCAGCGAGGACTGGCGGACGGCCTCGAGCACGGCCTCCTGGCCGGTCTTGGCCGAATAGGCGGTGCTTGCGTCGACGCCGAGGCCGACGGCGATGAGCAGGCAGGCGAGGGCGACGATGAATACGGCTGCGACCTGGCCGGAAAGGCCCGAGGCGCGGCGGGGTTTTCTGGATGCCATCACAGCACCTCCCAATCGGTGTAGGTCGTGTAGCTGTGCGACACGTGTCGCGTGAGGACCGTCTTGCGGCCGAGCGAGAGGGGGTCGTTGTACTCGTAGGCGACGTCGGCCTCGACGGTGACGCGGCGCGTCTCGGTCCTGAGGGTCGATGCCCCGAGCTCGTTGGCGATCGAGTCGCCGTCGTTGACGACGCCGGAGGTGGTGGCCTTCACCTTGGCGTTGGTGACGGTGAGCCTATCCCTCTCGAGGTCGGTGCCGGAGCAGACAAGGTCGCGGACGAGCTCGTCGCGGTCCCGCTCCTGCCATCCGGTGGGAAGCGAGTCGGCCAGCGTTGCCAGCGAGTGCTGGATGACGGTGTTCTGATAGGAGAGCATCGCGAAGGAGCCGATCGCGAAGAGGAATGCGAGCAGGACGGGCATGACCAGGATGAACTCGACCGACCCCTGTCCCGCAAGGCGGCATGGTGCGCGGCGTGCAGAGCGTATGGGCATGTCAGGACCTCCCGATCTCTGACCTGATGGACGACATCTCGGAGTGGACCCGCCAGCCCGCATCGGTGGCGCCTGAGACGCCGAGCGACTTGAGCGGGAAGATGCACGGGACGTCCTTGACGACCTTGACGGTGACCTTCTCGCGCGAGTAGCGCGCGGAGACCGACTTGTCGCCGCTCTTGAGCGTGACGGGCTTTGACGGCGCATCGGCCGAGGTGACGGTGACGCTCGCGGTATCGCCGAGGGCGCATGCCTCGCGGACGTAGGCGGCGACGGCGTCGTCGGATGCGGTGGGGTTGGCCGCGGCGTAGCGCGCTCCCTCCGAGCTCGCGGTCTGCACGCTCGCCGTCTCGCGCGCGAGGTGCGCGTAGTCGGCGACGGCGACGAGCATGATGATGAGAAGTGGCAGGACCAGGATGAACTCCAAGGTTCCCTGTCCGCGGCGTCCGCGCGCCCTCGCGGCGGTCATGAGAGCGCCCCCGTGGCCAGCGAGGCGATCAGGGCGAGCGAGATGACCGGGGCGAGCGGCATGGCGCTGGTCTCGACACCGATACGGCGCGAGCAGGCGATGAAGAGCAGGGCCGCGGCGGCAAGCGCCGGAACGACCGTCAGCACGGTCGGCGTCGCGGCGGTGGCGCCGAGCACGCAGCCGAGCATGAGGGAGTCGCCGTCGCCCCATTCCCCGCCGATGCGCCGCACGACGGCGCCGACGGACCAGGTGAGGGCCATGCCGGCCGCCGTGATCGCGGCGCCGGACGGGGTCGGGCAGAACGCGAGGATGCAGGATGCGGCGAGGACCGAGAGGTGGGGGATCGGCACGATGCGGAAGCGGATATCGCTCGCGGCGATGGCGAGCGAGCTGACCGCCGCGAGGGCTGCCGCGGGCGACATCGCCGCGCCGGCGAGCCCGGCGGCCAGGTACGCCGGGAGCCAATAGGCCTCTCCGGCGAGCGTCGGGTTGTAACGGCGGGCGTAGGCCCCGGCGGCGCGGCCGGGGAGCAGTCCGGCGTCGATGTCGCCGGACGCGGTGAGCGCGGCGATCGTGGAGGGCGCGACCGCCTGGATGCTGATTTGCGGCGCGATGGAGGAGAGCCAGATGCGGCGCTGCTCGGGGTCCGCGCCCGGTGCGAGCATGGCCGCGTCCTCGCGCTCGTAGAAGGAATAGCGCATGTGCTGGTAGCAGTGCTGGAGCAGCCATCCGGCCGCCGCGCTGCCTGCGGCTATGGAAAATGTTCCGAGCATACGGCTCCCTTCCGTCGCGGGCGGGTTGGATATCTGGAAAACGCGCCACGTGGGCGCGGGGAAATCGAGAGGGCCCGGGGGCGGCGCGCCCCCGGGGAGATGGCTCCGGGAAGCGCTAGTGCGTGCCCGGGGACGTGGTGGCGCCGCCGACATTGGTGCCGGCAAGGGTGTTCGAGACCGTGTTGATCTTGATGTTCATCTGGTTGGACAGGTAGATCAGCGCGGCGATCAGCGCGACGGCGATGCACACGACGATGACGACCCACTCGATGGAGCCCTGTGCGGACAGGGCCTCCTGGGCGCGGCGCTTCATGTTGAAAAGGCCGCAGGTGGCGACGGCCATCGGCTTGGCGATGAGCTCGTTCATGGGACCTCCTCCTTTCTGGGGGTTTGCGCGGACGCATCCGTGCATGGCTGTGCCACCCGGCGGTGGCGGTACGACTGCTAACTATGTACCCGGGCGCGAGATGATTCAGCCCCCTGCCCAAAAATGGGAAGGGGGCTGAATCATCCCAGCTCAGCGGCCATAAATCAATGTGTAGGAATTATGGTGCCGATTGCCTTTGGAACCAATCGCCGGCGTTCCTGGTGCTTAGTGGCGTCCAGCGCCGGGGACGGCTCCGGAGACGCCAGTTTTGGACAGGGTGTCGGAGACCGTGTTGATCTTGATGTTCATCTGGTTGGACAGGTAGATCAGCGCGGCGATCAGCGCGACGGCGATGCACACGACGATGACGACCCACTCGATGGAGCCCTGTGCGGACAGGGCCTCCTGGGCGCGGCGCTTCATGTTGAAAAGGCCGCAGGTGGCGACGGCCATCGGCTTGGCGATGAGCTCGTTCATGGGAACCTCTTTCTCTCGATGGCGGCGCATCCGCACCGCCGGTGTTCCCCCGCGCGCGGGGGCGGTGCGGCCAAACTATGGGCCTTGCGGCCCGAACGGTCAGCCGGTTTCCCAAAAATGGGCGGGATCGGCCGTTTTCCCCGCTCACCGACCCGTCGAAAATATGCAGACTCTATGGAACCGGTTTGCCGGCATATACCGCGAGACACCCGTCGTCGCGAACCCGGGAGAACCCGAGCCCGTAAAGCCCGCCCTCGAGCGTCGGGTATGCCCCCGAGGGGACGACCGCGAAATCGGCGCCGGTTCCCTCGATGGCGTCCTCGTCGCCCGCCAGCACGTGCCGTGCTGTCCCCCAGGCGTCCGCGCCGCCGTTGAGCTCGGGGCAGAAGAGCTCCGCCCGCGTGTCGAGCAGCGGTCGGTATCCCGCGAGCTCCAGCTCGCTGCCGACGTCGATATCGCAGATCACGGCATCGCCCGGCTCGGCGCCGGATGACTCGAGCGCGGCCATGGCCCTTGCGGCCGATGCCTCGATGGGCGTCTGCCTCGGCACGGTCGCGGCGAGGAGCCCGAGCGAGGCCAGGAGCGCCGCCGTGCAGCATGCCGCCGGCGCGATGGGACTGCGGACGCACGGGCCCGCCACCTCTCCCTGGATATCGGACAGGGCGAGCGCCATGGAGGTCATCAGGAAGAGCTCGTTTCTCACGTTGGCCAGCGAGAGCATGAGCGTGCCGAGCACGAGCAGGTCACCGGCCTCGAGAAGCGCCCGGCCCCCGCCGCGGCGGCGCACCCGGAGGCGGTACAGGAGCAGCGCCGCCGCGAGGGTGCACGCGGCGGCCGCCTGGGCGGGCGCGGCCTCGGTCCACGGCGCGAGCTCTCCGATGCCCACGGATCTCAGCGATTCCGCGCTCATGGTGGCGAACGGCACCATGAGCAGCCTCGCGCCGTAGGGGTTGAACATGCATGCGGCCACGGTCGACATGGCCGCCGTGAGCGCCTTGAGCCTGCCGTGCCTGTCGAGCCTGCCGTCGAGTATGAGGCAGCATGGGACCATGAGGGCGACGGTCCACAGCGCCCCGTGGAGCTGGGCCATGGCGAATCCCGCGGCGGGAAAGGCGGCCAGCAGGGAGTCCCGCCCGCCGCGTGCCCATTTCCTGCCCGCCGCATAGCAGACGCAAAGCGCCGTGACGTCGATTCCGCGCGGCGTTGAGTTGCACAGCACGGCTATGGCGGCACCGCATGCGGCCGATGCCGCCATGTGGACGGCGCCGGTCCTGCCGCGGTCGAGAGTGCAGGCCCAGAGGGCCGCCGCCGCGGCCATGTCGAGCACGGCGGCCGCGCACTTGATCCCGGCCTCGCCGAACGCGTCGAAGATGGCCGCGGCGGCGATGCACAGCGGCCACTGCTGGCAGATATAGGCAAGGCCCTCGTGGAGGGTAAGGGGGTCTGAGGTCGGGAGCTTGCCGTTCTCGATGATCCACCGGCCGATGGCGACCATGTATCGCGTATCGGGTTGGAACAGCGACCAGCCGGTAAGCGATACCGCCGCCAGCGCCGCCGCGCAGGCGGCGAGCGCGGCCGAGAGCGACGCCCATCGCAGGATGCGGGCGCGGCGCATGGTGTCCGTGCGGTCCACGCTATTCACCGCCTTCCGACAGCTCGAACAGGGTGTAGCCGCCGCCGTGCGCGAGCTCATCGAAGCGCCCGCCGGATCGCAGGGTATCGGCCTCATCGTCCCTGACGAGGAACAGCTCCCATCCCCAGTCCTTGGTGCTCTCTTTCAGCGAGGTCGACCCCTGGAGGACGTCGACGATCCCGCGGTAGGCGGACTTCGCCCCGGCGCCGGCGATGCGCTCGCCCCAGATCTCGGGACGCATGTCGCAGGGTACCTTGAAGCCTTCCCACTCGAGCTGGTTGTACACCGAGACGTCGCTGGAGAACACCAGCGCGTCGGGTCCGGCGTCGTATATCGCCGAGAAGATGGGGGACATCTCCGATTCGGTCACGGACAGCAAGCCCGCCTCGCCGCCCGATCGCGGTGCCAGCGATACCGCGAGCCCCGAGACCGCGGCAAGCAGGGCCATGGCGGCACCTGCCGCGGCGGCCGCGCGCCCCGGGTGCGCCATGGGCTCCCCGAGCGCACCTGCGAGCCCGAACGCGCAGCACAGGCCGCAGGACAGGCCGGCGATCCACATGCAGCGCGAGTGCAGGACTCCCACGGCAATACCGGCGAGAAGCATCGCCACGGCGCCGGCCGGGACTTTCGCCCCGCTTCGACGGCACAGCGCGATCGGCCCCAGCGCCATCGCCGCGACGGGAACGGCGAAAAGGGGGCCGAGCGGGACCCATAGGGGCTGCATCTCGATGATGGCGCCGCCATAGGAGGCCTCGCCGAGCGATTTCAGGACGTAGAGGGACCCGTCGGCGCCGTATGGGTTGAGCAGCGAGGCCGCGCACATGGCCGCCACGGCGGCGCAGATGGGCATCGCCCGCGCGGACCACGCGCGGCGTGTTGCGGGATTGGCGAGCTCATGCGGGCAGGGCAGGGCGAACGCCGCGGCGCACGCGGCGAGAAGCGGCCACTGGGCCGCCTGGAGGTTGACGCCGGCCACGGCGACGGCGGGGAGCCACAGCAGGGCCCGGCGCGATCTTGACCCGAGGTATCTGAGCATGATCCTCGCCGTGATGGCGCACAGCAGCGCGGTCCAGATCGTCGGTCGGACCGATATGTACATGCAGATGCACGCCGACGGCACCGCAAGGCAGAAGGCCAGGGCAGCTGGCGAGAACTTCCCGTCGGCGGCGTCGAGCATGAGGCGGGACAGCTGCCAGAAGAGGAGCCCGGCGGGCACGCAGACGGACACGGCCACTGCGGTATAGCCGCCGCGCGTGTACCACGCCCAGAGCCAGACGTCATGGAGCCACTGCTGCGCGACCATGCCCCGGCCGGGCCAGATGGAGAACGGGTTGATGCGGGGTATGCCGTTGCGGGCGATCTCGCGGCCGGTCGCGAGGAGGAACCAGACGTCGGAATCGAGCGTCCCCGTTCCCGCCAGGGCGCGGGCGAGAATCGGGCCCGCGATGAGGAGGGCGCATAGGGCGGATATGGCGAGGCGTGTGCGGGCGGCCTGAAGGGTTGCTTTCAAGATGGCTCCAAGGGATAGATATTCGACCGGGAGCATACGCCGTCGCGGCGAAAAGAAGAACCCCGCTCCCAAAAGTGGGAACGGGGCACCGAAAAGGCAGATCGCCGCGGTCGTGATATCGGAAAAAGGATGGCGGCCGGTGAGGGCCGGCCGCCGATGGGGGAATGGCGGCATATTGGGGAGTCCGCCATTGCATATGGGGCCGACTGGATCGGATGGTGAGTCGGCCGGGTCGCCGTGACATGGTTTATCGGAAGGAGTGACGGCGTTGCCTTGACTATACCCCTTGGCGATATACGCTAATCACGTCATTGGCGGAAATGTGTTCCCATCGTGTACGGGTCCGGTCCGTACCGCACGGTCCGCGCTCAGCCCTTGCTGCTCGCGACGCCCTCGGCCTTCGCCTCGGTCCATTTGATGTAGAGCGTGACGTCGCGCCTGGCGGTGACCGAGGAGACCTTCTCGGTGCCGCTCGCCGAGGTCAGCCAGCATTCCGGGACGTATCTGCGCCATGTCTCGTCGGCGATCATGGCGAACACCTCGCCGGGTTTCACCGGCGTGACGCTCTCGCCCCAATAGAGCGCCTTGTGCCCCTGCCCGTCGTCGCCGATGGCCGCGAGCGCCAGGCCGTCGAGCCTGTGCTTCTCCGTGGACAGGGAGAAATCGGGGAGCTCGAAGGAGGAGCGCGCATCGGGTTTGTACATGAGCGGCGCGGTGCGGTAGATGCCGGTGTCCTCGGGCTTGAGTGACCCCTCGGCGTACTCGACGCGCACGGTGCAGCGGTTGCGGCCGTAGAGCTTGAGCGTCTGGTCCTTGACGATGGTGACATTCGCGGCGGGCTGGGTGAGCTCGGGATCGAGGAACCAGCCCGAGAACCCCGTCGAGGGGTTCTGCCCGTATTGCTCGTTGAGGTTGCAGGTGTCCTTCAGGGCCTTCTGCGTCGCGATGTCGACGGGGTTGTAGATATCGCCGCCTTCGACGTCGAGGTCGCGATACACCATGTCCTTCTGCTCGATGCCGTCGGCATAGTACTCGACGCACGTCGTGACGACTCGCACGCCGCGGGAGACGAGCGTGCCCAGATAGCGGTCGGTCCATACGTAGCGGTCGGTCTTGCTGACGGTGCGGATGCCGAGCATCGCGGCGGCGTAGAGAAACCCCGGCCCCCAGGAGGCGTCGGCAGCCAGGTTTTCGCTGTCGGAGAACTCTCTGACGACGCGACCGCCCTGCGGCTTGCGCACGAGGTGGATGTTCATGCCGCAGATCTTGTTGCCGTCGCCGCCGTCCGGCTCGATGCCGGCTGCGGGCGCGGTGTTGACGTCGAGCGGCGCCGAGGCGGAACAGTTGACATAGACCGGGTCGGACCACTCGCCGCTCCCGTTGAGCAGCTTGGTCCTGATCTCGAGGTCGTAGTGGTCCGCTATCTCGCCGGTGAGCCAGACCTTCACCCTGCCGAGGATATCCGACTCCGTGTCGAGGATGTGCACGCCGTCGGAACCCTCGACCCACTCGCCCCCGCTGTAGCGCTGCGCGGCGTAGTGGATCGATCCGGGGAACGCGGAACCCTCGAGCCTGAGGCCGAGGCCGTAGATAGAGTGGCCGCCATGGGGGTAGCCGATATGCCGGTGCGCGAGCGATTCCTGCTGCCACCCCCAAGTGGCAACGCCGCACTGGGCGAAGATGGAGGCGTTGTCCTCGGGGAGGTCGTCGTCGATGTCGGACATGTAGAGCCTGAAGATCGGCCTGACCGGCAGGTCCGATTCGTTCTTGCACCCCAGGACCCAGCCGGAGGGCCTGATTCCGACATCCGGGTCGTCCGGGTCTGCGTTATGCCATCCGCAGATCTCCGCCTTGTCGCCGATCTTGAGCGCGTCTTCGTCGCAATGGACCGAGACCTTGCCCTCGATGCGGGCCTCGACGAGGTTCCACTGGGCGTTCTTCTGGACGGCCCAGCGACCGGGGCATGCCGCGGACTGGACGGATACATTTGCGACGGAGTTCGACGTGACCCCGTTGGTGTCGAGGCGCAGGCCGTCGGCATCCGAGGTGATGAAGTAGCAGGAGTGGTCGGTCTCGTTCGAGGCGTCTGGTTCGTGGTGGATCCACCATGCCTTGCTCCGGCCGTCGGCGTTGTTGATGTCCCAGATGTCGGCATGGCTGTTCTGGACGACTCCGTGGTCGACCACCGGCGCCGCATGGCCGCTGTTGTTCAGCATGTGCGTCAGGTTCGGGCCGACCATGTTGGCTAGGGCGAACGTGAAGGTGTCGACGCCGTCGTTGGTATAGGGCTTGAGCATCCAGGTCTGGTTGACGCCGTGATAGTTCTCGTAGAGGCACACGCCGCGTCCGTTATCGTACATGGCTTGGGGTTTACCGTCGCTATATGTGCCCTGCACCAAGTCGAGCTGGATGTCCGGCGCGGAGACGGGCCTGATGTAGAAGATGCCGCCGTAGAGCGTGACGTCGTTGCGGATGTGGATCTTCTCGATCCTGAAATGGCGGGAAGGGGTGGTCTGGCTCAGGAACCAGTAGTTCGGGGCGTCGTTTTCCTTGATCACGTTCTCGTGCGTCCCGAAGTGGTTGTAGTCCACGTTGTAGACCTGCAGCTTGCTGGACACGCTGTGGCGCGCCTCGCCCTTCTGCCTCTTGACCCAGAAGGACGGGCGGGTCGATCCCCAGTACGTGCCCCCCTGGAAGTCGTTGAAGTCGTAGAAGCCGTAGGAGATCCAGTCGTAGTACCTGTAGCCGATCTGGTTTCTGAAGTCGCCGGCGAAACGGGAATCGGCGAACTCGGCGCCGTCGAGGTAGACGTACCCCTTGTTGTCGCCGCCCTCGGAGATGGTATCGACCCAAAGGCCGTTGCCATGCTGCAGGTCCTTGCTGGAGCACCATGCGAACGGCCTGACGACTACGAGGGTGTAGAGCTCGTTGGCGTAATTGCACTCGAAGACGCAGGCGAAGGCGTACCTCAGCCATTGTCCGTAATGGTTTATATAGTAGCTGGTGTTGGCGGGGGCGGCGCAGAGCCATTCATGGTAGCTGTTCGCGAAGCCGAAGAACATGTCCCCCTCGCCCTGGCGCGGGTCCGAATGGACGAGCAGCGAGTCGTCGGCGGCTCCGAACCAGCCCTGGCCGAGGTTGAAGTTCATGCCCGCGAGCGCTTCCGCCTTCCGGGCTGGTCCGAGCAGGGCCAGTCCCGCCGCGCAGGCGAGCGCGGCGAAGGCTCCTCGACGGGAGATCGGAAACTCGAGCAGCCCCGTCTTCTCGCTGTCCCCGTCCTGTACCGGGACCATATTGGTTTCTGGCGAGGTGTTCAAAGCGATCTACTCCTCCTTGAGGCCGGAGACGGCGAAACAGGCGAATGCGACGGCGAGGTAGCCGATGGAATACGGGTCCAGGCGGATGGCGCTGCGGACCGCGAGGGCGAGAAGGACCGCGGCGATGCCGAGGTCGAGGGCGCGGCTCCGTACCTTGCAGGCGATGCCGGCGGCGATGAGCAGGATAATCGGGACCCACACGGCGCCCAGGCAGCCCCTGGTCAGAAACCACGCTGCAGATGCTGGCGAGTAGTAGTCTGTCGGGCAGGATAGGATGACCGACGCGGCGCTCTGCAGCTGGAAGATGGCGGGCGGCAGCGCGGTCAGGATGGCGGCCAGCGCGATGCGCCTCAGCTCATGCGGTTCGATATTTGAGTGTTTGACCAAATCGATGGGGTTCAATTGTCCTCCTACAGTCCCAGGAACCAGGACACGCTCGTGTCCTCGAAATACCTCGCGGTCTCGATCAGCGTCGAGGTCGACATGAGCGTCTGCCTGTTGAGGATGCGCGAGAGCGTCGAGCTCGAGATGCCGACGGCGCGGCAGTAGTCCTCTTTCGACGTGCCGGTCCTCGACAGCGTGAAGGCAAGGCGCGATGCGCACAGCTCCTTGGCGTAGTCGCGGTCGCGCTGCCGCTGCGACTCGGTCCTGTCGTGTCGTTCGCTATCGGAGCCCCGGTGCATGCTGTTCCCCCTGCCGATGTCCTGTTTTTCTCCCATATGGCGCCCGTTTAAGCATATGCCGGCGGCAGGCGCCTCCTTCGACGAAAATGGCGGCGGGATGGGCGAAACCCGGATGCACGATTCGGACCTCCGACGTCTCTGCCTCCCGCGCACCAGGCCGCGGCGATGCGTTTGGGTGACGTTTGGATAGCTGGCTGCGGCCTGATTTCAAAATTGATACCCGTGCAAACGCGAATCTATACATAGCCGCCGCGTCTGGTCCGATTTTTTTCTCAGATATGGTTTCCGCCCGGTCCGCCGCCCTCTCCAGGTTTCGCGGCGAGCTGCGATGCCAGCGAGGCGATGTCGGACGGCGTCCGTCCTGTGCGCTCGACCTGCTCCCCAAGCGCCCTGCGCGTCTCCCGCATGAGTTCGGCCGAGGCCATGAAGGGGCCGGTGGAGGGGTCGGCGAAGCGCGCCTTCGCGCTTTCGACCGCCCAACGGGGCAGGTCGGTCAGCTTGCCGTTCCGATCTACGGCGACGACCAGGAAGCTGCCGCGGATGATAGAGGATCCCCCGTCGCGCGGGATGGTCCGGTTCGGTTTGAGCGACGCTCCCTCCTCGTCGCCTGCGCGCAGCAGCTTCACGGTGACGTCCCCGTATTCGGCCAGGGTCTCGGTCTCGGGGCGGTCGAGGCCGATGGAGGCCAGGGCGCGGTCCATGTCGGCGAAGACGGTCGTCTCGCGCGGCAGGTCGCCCACGGGGACGTAGACCGCGGCGACCTTGGCTCGCCCATCGCGGAATCCGCCCCCCGCGAGGCATCGGGCGATATCGGCGTCGGCCGTATCGATCTCGAAGTCGCATCCGGCGGCGTAGGCCCTCACGGTCTCGGCGAGCGCATCCTGGACGTCGAGCACGGTATCGGCCGGAAGGCCCAGGTGCGGCGTGTCCTGGAGCAGGATGCCGAATCCCCGGTGGTCGGCCAGAAGCGTCTTCATGTAGTAGCGGCCGATGAGATACGGCAGGGGCTCCATGTCCTTGATGTTGCGCGCCGCATCGGGGCGGTCGTCGCCGCGATGCAGGTAGAACTCGACCATGGGCAGGCCGCCCGAGGATTTCAGGGACCGTCCCGAAAACGTCTCGTACGGGTCGTATATGACCCTGTCGTCCTTGCCGTAGCGCGCCCCGGGAAGGACCAGGTGCATCCAGACCGATTCGCCCTCCCCGGTGCCCTCGCAGTCGACGCGGGTGTCGTCGAGCAGCGCCGAGACGGAATCGGGGTCGATGCCCTCGCGCAGGTGCGCCAGCAGGTTCTCTGCATCCTGCTCTTTATAGGTGCTCATGGTTGCTCCAATGGATCGTGGTCGGTAGTCGTGTTGGCCCGCTGGCGGGCCTGGAAGGCGGCCGGTCACAGCCGGTTACCGGCCGCGGTGGTCGCCCCGCGGGCCGTGGCCAGCGCCGCGGCCTGGGCACGCTCGGCGAGCGCCGGGAAGCTGATGTTGATGTCCCCGGGCCTGGTCGCGCGCACCGTGGCGCCTTCCGGGGCGTCTTCGGTCCCGGGGGTCTGGCCGCCGCCGGAGACGTCGCAGCGCTTCATCGCCGGGATGAAGTTGTCGATCAGCCTGTCCGGTACCGTGCCGGGGTGTCTGAAGGCGATGTTCCCGCTCCCGTCCTGTTCGAGCAGGATCGGGCATCTGGATACGTATTCCCGGCGGCGCGGGTCGTAGGCCGCGCGTTCCGGGTGGAACCTGGCGACCGCATACGCCCCGCGCTCCTTCCTGTCGAAGCTCAGGCCCCAGACGCCGCCGTTCTCGCCGGCGCACCCGGCCTCCATGTAGAAGCCCTTCTCGCACCGATAGGTGAGCGCGGCGGCCAGCGCCGCGGCGACCTTCGGGCAGGCGTCGAACTGCCAGGCGCGCATGCGCGTCTCGGCACCGTCCCTGAACGAGAACTCGAGCCCTCGGAAGCCGTTTACGCCGAAGTGCCTGACCTTCACGGGCTCCAGGCTGGTGCAGCCCCATACGGTCTCGGCGAGGTCGGCTACCGACGGCGCGCCGTAGAGCCTGGCGTTCTCCTCGGCGAGCTCGCCTGCGTCCGCGAACCCGTCGAGGTCGCGGCAGACGAGCCTTTCGTCGCGGGGTCCCTCACCGGCATGGAAGGCGTTCGCGTCGAGGGGGTGCCCGGGACTCCACCCGCTGCGGTCCCTCAGGGCCTTGACGAGTCCCGAGAGCCTGTCGTCCAGGCGCTCGGCCCAGCCGGACCCGTCGATGCCGTCCTCGCGCGCCGTGCGCCTGGCCGATGCGAACTCCATCATGACGTCTGCGACGAATCCGTGGCCGAGGGGATGGAACCCGTCCGGCAGGACGGTGAGGTCCCTGGGGTCGATGGAGTTCTTGCCGCCGATCACGTTGCCCAGGTCGCGCGGGTCGATGAGGATGGAACAGGATACCTCGTTCGGGAAATTCATCGGTTTCGCCTCCGTCGGCGGGTCAGTAGGGTCAGTGCTTGACGGCCGTGTGGGCCTCGTCGGCCGTGCCGATGGCCTTCGCGGCAGCCTTGGCCGCCGCGGCGGCGCTCGCGGGATCGTCGGGCGCCTGGGGCGTGGCCATGTCGACCCCGAGCATGGCGCACGTCTCGGCGATGCTCTCGGGGTCGCCGAGCGTCCATCCCGCGAGTTCCGGGCTGCATCCGGCACCGAACGTCGCGAGGACGCTGCACTCGATATCGCACAGCGCCCAATCGATCGAAGTGAGGAACTTATCCTCGGCGCACTCGCCCGAAAGGTCGATGGGCTCGCCCGCGGCGCCCTCGTTGGTCTCGTTGATGAAATCCAGGCCGTAGTCGCAGATGTCCGGTGAGAGCGGGTCGACGTCCTCCTCGACGATGGCCGTCAGGGGGATATGGGCGACATGGAACCCGAAGAACTCGCCGTCCGGTGCCGTGTCCGGGATGAAAGCTTCGCCGCTGTATACGTTGTAGAGGAATTCGTCGAGGTCGAGTGCCTGCCTCGTGATCTCGACCGCGTCCTTGCGGAAATTCGCATGATGGCGGAGCGCCGCGGCGGCGTCGTCTCCGAACAGCATCTTGACGCTGTCCGGCGTCTCGAGGAGGACCGTGTGGTCGCCTAGCTCGACCTCGACGCAGCCCTCATGCTCGGTCGACGGGAATGCCCCGGGCGTATCGACCCCGTAGAGGTCGAGCACGTCCAGCGCCTCCGCGGCGCTCAGCGGTTCGATATAGCTTTTCATGTGTCATCACATCCGAAAACATGGAAAGGGCGCCCGCGGGACAGTGCGCGGGCGCCCTTCGGGTGCGGGTCGCGGAGGTTGCGGGCGCGCGCTAGAGCTTGGCGGCCTGCGTGGCCTCGGTGCCCTGCTCGGCGGTACCGTGGGCCGCGGCGACGGCCGCGGCGGCCTGGGACTGCGGGTTGGGCGCCTCGGCGTTCATCTTGGCCTTGTAGGCCTCGCGTGCGGCCTTGACGGCCTTGGAGAGCTCGAACGGGTCGGCATCGAGGGTCTTGAGCTGGTCGTTCTCGTCATACTTGAACAGATGGACGGGCATGTCCTTCTTGACGGTGACGGTGGTGCCCTTGCCGTTGGCGATATCGGACTCGGTCCAGGGTTTGCGGAAGGTCTTGAACTTGTAGCCGGAGATGTCGATGCCGTTCATGTCCGTACCCGTCGGGATGGTGCAGAGGACGGCAGGCCAGGTCTCGGTCTTCGTGCTGTTCGTGATCACGATGTCCTCGCCCTGCGCGTCGGTGACATGGCACCACTTCGCGGGGAACTTGATGCTGACCTCGTTGTCGTACTTTTCCTGGTCCATGGCGGTACCTTTCTTCCTGCCCGTCGCACGGTGGGCGGCGGGGCGTTGATTTGCTACGAATGTACCCTCGGGCACGGTGTGCGTATAGATGGTTTCCCGAACGGGAAGCGGCTCGAGCCCGCCGCGGCGGCGCAGCTCGTCGGCCACCTCGCGCAGCCTGGAAATGTCGCCGACGACAGGGGCGGCGAGCTGTTCTTTGGGGATGAACCCGTCGAGCGCGAGGATCGCCACGGCGCCGGGCAGGGCCAGGACGCCGGTGAGCTCCGCGCTCGCGTCCGAGTAGTAGAAGTGGATCGGGTACTTCAGCACGACGGCGGCCTCCGGCACGTCGATGCCGAGCTCGTCCACCGCGCGGCGGATGGCGGTCCTGACCCGGTAGGAGAGCTCGGAGGGCAGGCCGTCGGTGGCGATGGAGGGCTTCCCGGCGTCGTACTTGGTCGCGAAAAGGTTGAAGTCGGCGAGCTCGCCGTTGCCGTCGGGGTAGGCCGAGCGCGCCATCGTGGAGGACTGGTTGATATCCCTGAACATCATGGCCGCGGCCCTCCCTACAGCTTCGCGGCGCGCTGGGTGCCGCCCGCCCCGTCGTCGGCGCTGAGCGCCGCGATGGCGCTGGCGGCATAGGCGATCTCGGACGGCGCCGCGGGCTTCTCCGCGGCATCCTTGCCGCGGGCCCCGCGCCACTCGGCCAAGGTCTCGTCCGCGATCTCCTCGAACGGGTACTCGTCGAGCAGCGGCCAGTCGCCGCGTTTGTTGACATAGCAGGTCTCGCACAGTTCGACGTAGCCGTTTCGCACGGCGATGTCGCCGTAGCTGTTGAAGTCGAAGCAGGAGAGGAGTTCGCCGTCCCCCCGGTTCATCAGGGCCCAGAACTCGGAATCGCCGTCGAGGGCCGTGTATGCGTAGTTCTCCTGCGGCGTCGAGCGCTCGAGGCAGGTCTTGTGCCATTGGTCCTCGACATACATGTCGTCGTAGACGTAGTCGTATACGGGCAGCTCGTCCGCCTGCGCCACGAGGTTCATGAGCTCGTCGAGGCGGCTCAGCGGCTCGCCGTAATCGATGGCGGCCTGGATATGCGCCAAGTCCCCTTCGGGGAGAAGCGTTAGCTGCATCGCGAGGACGTTCAGCTTATCGAGCCGGGCGTACTCGTTGAACACCTGGGGGCAGCGGAACGGCAGCCCGTCGTAGTCGGAGATGTAGGTCTCCTCGTGCTCCTCGTCGACGAGCCCGTGGCCGCGCAGCCAGGGCTCGATCTCGTCGGGGTCCATCGGCAGGTGCATCCACGTATCGCGAAGCTCGCCCTCGCTGTAGTAGCCCCAGTTGCCCACGCATACGTCGATGCCGTCATGGAAATCGTTATTTGCCATACTGATCAGCTCCAGCGAACAGAAGGCGGATAGATGCTTGCCGACGATGTTACCCGCGCCGCCTGGGCGGCATCACGGTGTTTCCCGAACGGGAAGCCAGTCCAGCCGCGGGCGCATCGATGCGGGTCAGCGGTGTCTGTCGGCGACGGTGACCGTGCCCATGTCGGGTTCGGGGGCGTTCCTCGCGGCCGATTTGCGGGCCAGTTTCGCCAGGCCCGCCGGCGACATCTTCCTGGGCCGGTGGTCGGCGGGCGCGGTGCCGGGATGGCGCTCGAGGGCGTGCGGGTCGCCGAGGGCCCTCTTGACTCCGCGCTCCGCTGACCCTCCCTTGACGAGCTGTCGTTCGATATCGGCCGCATCGGTGCCGCCGACGGCGACGCTGCGGCGGATCGCGTCATCGGTCGCGGACATGGCGAGGGCCGGGTAGGTGAAGGGGTCGAACATCTCGCCGAGCCGGGCGGACTCGTCGAGCACCGAGTGTGCCGCTGCATATGACCTGGACCCGTCCGCGGCCAGGCTCCGCGCGGCGAGGGCCATGGCGTCCAGCCCTTCGCCGCGGTATTCCCCCTCGAGCCTTCCGAGTGCTTCGCGGAAGAGGCCGGTGACGTAATCGCTCATTGGGACCTCCGATAGTCGGGCTTCTCGTTTAGGAGATTGTCCGTCCTCGCTCGAACCGCGATCCCGTGAAGAAAAGCGCTTCCCGAACGGGAAGCGCTGAAATCTTCGGGCTCTCGATGGGTATGACTCCCGAGATTCTGCTGCACACGATGAGGGGGCTGTGATGGGAGACGCCGCGGCATATCGCCATTGGACGGACGCCGAGCTCGAATTGCTCGCCGACAGGTCGCTTGCCGCCGCGGAGGTGGCCGCCGCGACGGGGCGGACCGAGATGGCCGTGAGGGCGGCGCGCTCGCGCCGCGGCATCTGCCGGGCCAGGTGGACGGCGGACGAGATCGGCCGGTTGCGGGACTACGCCGCATCGCCTAAGCAGATCGCGGCCGAGACGGGGCACTCGCTTTCCGCCGTGTACGCGAAGCGCTCCGAGATGGGCCTGCCGTCCCCGGCGGCGATGCGCATGGCCGCCCGCGAGGCGGCCGCCGCGACGGCGGGGCGGGCAACGTCGGGGAAAATCAGCCTGCGCCCCTGATACCGCCCCGAAGATCGGTCAATGCCTGATGCCGCCGACCTGCTTTTCGGCCGCGCTGCGCGCATACTCCTTCGCGTAATCGTGGAAGAAGACGCTGAAGCCGTCCATGGCGTGGTCGCGGCACCACTCGCGCACCGCTGTGGCCGCAACCTCGCGACGCTGTTTCGCATCGAGGTCCGGGCAGTCGAGGTCGATCAGCTCGGCATATTCGTCCAAGTCGGCCTCGGTGAATATGAGCGCGTAGGCGTCGCGGCTGTAGTGCCGGGCATGTTTCCCCTTGAGCGCGGCATCGAGCGCGAGGCCGGTGTCTCGTTCCAGCTCCTCGGCGAAGAGCTTGGTGACTTTGGAGGTGTCCATGAAGCGGGTGTCTGCCGGGTCGCGCGTGACGGTATCGAAACACCGGTTCTGCATATGGTGGAGTCCGGTGGAAAGGAGGCTCTGCGCGAGCGCGTAGTCGCCGACGCTCGCGGCGGAGCCCTCGGTCGCGCGGATCAGGCCGACGGCGCGGGACATCATATCGAACAGCTCGCCGCTGGACTGCATCCCCCTCGCCGCGGAGGCGATGAGGGCCTGCTTCGCGACATCCATTCCGTGCCTGTTGCACAGCAGGGCGTCCATCGCGGCGCTGCGATGGGAGTTCTCCACGGATTGGAGCGCGTCGGCGAGCATGTCGCGGGTGAGGGGGTCGTCGGGCATGGCGGGGTTGTCAATCCTGTAGAAGGCCGGGACCGCCTCCGTCGACTCCGCGATGGAAAGCGGCAGCGACAGGATCGCCCCGCGGATCGCTTCTGCCGCCGACTTCCTCGCGGTGTCGTCCAGATCGCCCTCCTCGAAGGAATACGGTAGGTTTGGAAGGCTGTCATCCTCGACCTG
>NZ_QUCY01000036.1:0-268 GCF_003474385.1 Eggerthella sp. AM16-19 | reverse complement strand
CGGCCCCGCCGGGGAGCACCGTGTCCGCGATATAGTCGGCGCGCGAGACGTCCCCGATATCGCCCCCGAAGCGGTCGACGAGCTTTCCGGTCCTATCGCACAGCGACAGGGTGCGCCAGCAGAAGGAATAGCCGGAAGGGCAGTCCGGGTTCTCGACAAGGGAGGTCTCGAGGAACTTGACGGGCTCGCCCTCCTCCTTGAAGGCCCAGAGGGCATAGGTGCTCTCGCACTCGTAGGGGTCGAACTCGGGATCGTTCGGCGTGGGCTC